>CAYGLH010000367.1:0-2863 GCA_964350535.1 uncultured Ilumatobacteraceae bacterium | reverse complement strand
CTCGACGCTGGCTGCGGACCAGGCGCGCCGCTGGCGGTCGAGCTGGCGGTCAAGCCGCCGATCGTCGATCCCAGCACGAACACGTTCATCGAGTACGTCGGCGTCGATCTCCACAAGATCAAGCCGCGGACGCACATGAAGTGGATGACGTACCTCAGCCAGTTCGACTTCATCGAGCGGTATCACGAGCTCGGGACGTTCGACGCGGCGGTCAGCTTCGAGGTCTTCGAGCACCTCGACGAGGAGCTCCAGGTCAAGTATCTGGCGGCGCTTCGCGCCTGCCTCCGTCCGGGCGGGTGGCTGTTCCTGTCGACGCCGGTGTTCAACGGTCGCCGACAGGCTCGCAACCACATCCGAGAGGTGACAGTCGAGCAGCTCTGGCACGGGCTCAGCGCCGCTGGGTTCGAGATCGTCGACCGCTTCGGGACGTTTGCCTCGTGGCACGACATCAAGCACGAGCTGCCTCCGGAGGTGCGCGCCCACTACGACCGCTGTCGCGAGTTCTACTCCGACGAGATCATGGCGTGCTTCATGGCTCCGGCGTACCCCGACAACAGCCGCAACAACGTGTGGGTCTGCCGGAAGGTGGGTGACGCGCCATGAGCGCCGCTGCCGAGCGTCATACCTGCTCCTTCCAGCTCCATGACTTGGACATGATGTGGACCCACGACGGGCGAGGTCTCGACGCACGCTTCCGCTCGCGGTGCGAGTGCGGAGCTGGCCGGTGGTTCACCGTCATCGACGAGGGCGAGTACCTGGACGAGCCCTGACCATCCTGTTCAACTGACAACGACCGCCGAGTCGGGCGACTCCTCATTTTGAGGTGGCGAGACCTACCGGCTCGGCGGTCATCGTCACATGCGAACGATGGACATCAGCGAACTCCGAGACAACGACCGCACGCGCCGTCGCGGACGGACGCGTCCGCCCGTCGACATCGACGAGCTGCGGCGACACCCGACCGTCCCCGACCACGTCCGCGAGAGCCTGCTGCGGCGGTGCCGGTCCGCGGAGTTCGCGTACGAGCTGGTCGACCGCCGGAAGAAGCTAGTCGAGATGCTGGCGAGCGCCGAGAAGTACGCGGGCCACGCCGACGCCGCGAGGGCGGCGGCGGTCCGACGCATCGCGGACGGTCAGCTGGACGCGGTCGGCGACGTCGTCGAGGCGAGCGAAGAGTCCGTGCGCCATCGCGTGCGCGCCCAGGCGCTCGCCGAGGCCGTCGCGATGCTGCCGGAGCGAGCGGACAGCTCGGCGTTCGGCGTGCCGGAGCCGGGAGCCGCTCACGTCCCGCGCGACCTCGTCGTCGAGGAGCTGGAGGTGATGGCTGCCGACGGCGATCCGTGGGCGTGTCGGGTCGTGGCCGAGTGTCGCGGGCTCGACTGGCGGCGGTGCGGGTCAGTCGATGAGCTGATCCGTCTCGTGGCTGGTTGATCCGGACCACAGACGTCGACGCACAGCTTCTCGACAGCTTTCTGACAAGTTCTCCATTGCGTCGCACAGGTCACGCACCGCACAGGTTCGGCACAGCTGAACTCACAGGAAGACACACGGATTCGCGTCTTCCTCCCCACAGGGCGCGTGTCGTTGGATGGTCACGTGCTCTTCGATCTCACCGACCAGCTGTGGCAGCTCGCTCAGGCGCTCGTCGTTCTGGCGTGCACGTACGAGCTGGCGCGCGGCGATGGATAATGACGTTCCACTACAGTCGAGTTGATGGCGGATGAGCGACCGACTTGCTTCGTCGTCATGCCCATCACCACACCGTCGTGGTCGGTCGAGCGGTACGGGGGCGACAAGGACCACTTCAAGCACGTTCTGTCGGAGATCAATACGCCCGCTCTCGAAGAGGCGGGATTCGAGGTCATCCCGCCCGCTACGACCGGCTCACAGGTCATCCAGGCGAGCATCATCGAACACCTGACCTCAGCTGATCTCGTGCTCTGTGACATGTCGACGCTCAACGCCAACGTGTTCTTCGAGGTCGGAATCCGCACAGCACTCAATAGGCCCGTGTGCATGGTCGTTGATGACAGCGGAGACCGAGTCCCGTTCGACACGGGAATCATCCATCATCACGAGTACCGGTCGGACCTCAACTCGTGGATCGTGAAAGAGGAGGTCGAGAGCCTGGCCGACCACATCCGAGACACTGCGTTCGGTCCGGGCGTCGGAAACGAGATGTGGCGTCACTTTGGAACCGAAGCCACACTTCCCGAGCCTGGCGAGCTCCCGACCGACGCATCGGTCGAGGACAAGCTTGATCTGATGCTGGCACGTCTCGACGCACTGCAGCCGTCGATGCGGCTTGCGGATGTGGCCTTGCGGTTGGATCGATCGCGGCAGCACGGAACCCCGAGCTACATGGGTCGCCCGGTCTATACGACGAACCAGATCTGGTCCTCGTTGCCGGAGAGCGCGAAGTCGTCACCCGAGAACATCGCCTACCTGCGAGGGCTGATGCTCCTCGCGCTCGAGGAGACCGCCACACCTCCCGAACTGCTTCAAGAGATGCTTGTCAGAGCGATGGCGTATCAAGGCGACCCGCCGCCCCTGGAAGTCGGTGGTGAGTTGGGCGAACGAACCTGGAACGCTGTCAGGCTGTTCCAGGAGGAGTCGGCGACGCACTGCGGCGGGACGCGGTGCGTGAGCCGCTTCGACGTTCGGCCTTCCCAGACGAGCAGCCAGACGACACCGCTCCAGACTAGGTGGGACGCGGATGACGCGAGTGGGTCCTGAGTGTCACTCTCGCGGCTGCCAGCGTGACCGGTGGCTGTTCAGTACTGGCTTGGCGAGAGGGGCACTCGGGGCTTGTCGCGGATGTCTGGCTTCGACCTGGCGAGGAAGTTACTGTTGGTCCCGTACA
>CAYGLH010000366.1:0-3679 GCA_964350535.1 uncultured Ilumatobacteraceae bacterium | reverse complement strand
CCTCCGGCTTGTCGCACCGGTACCGCCGGACGTCGTGGTTGAGCGCTTCGATCGATCGGATCGTGATCGGATACTCGTCGGACATGAGGACTCCAGTCGTCGTCGGTGCCTGAGACGGCCGTACCCGGCTCGACCTCCCCGCTAAACCCGGGCGGCCATTGACAGGCAAGTTAGGCTTGCCTAATATCTTTCCGGTGGGAACCTTGATGATGGACGACTACGTCCTGCACGTCCCGGTCGAGCGAGGGATCCGCGCCGAACGCCGACCCTTCCGCATCGCGATCGACGCCCAGCCCGCCGCCGCCACCGCCGACCGCGTGCTCACCGTGTGGGATGAGACGCTCTCGGCGCTGCTGGCACAGCTCACCGATCGTTGGTGCACCGGGACGAGCGTCGACCCCTACGACGGTGCGGTCGTCCTCACCGTGAGCCCGCAGCCGCCACACGTCCGGGTCCGGTTCGACGCACCCGAGTCGACACCCGACCCGATGCACCTCCGCAGCCTCGCCCACCTCGCCGACGGGTTACGACCGGCCGTCAGGGCCGAGGGGCCGGTCAGCGTGTACGAGCTCGACGAGATGACGGCGCGGATGGTGCGTCGGGGCGCCGACCGCTTCCCGCTCAGCGCGACACCGGACCCGCACGCCGCGTCCGCCGGACTCGCCCGCATCCGGGCGCGCTTCGGCCATACCTCCCACGCCGTCGCGTCGTAGCGGCGAGGAGGGCGCGCACAGCGCTGACAGTGAAGATGTCAAATCTGGTTCGCCCTGGTCAGGCATGACTTGTACCATCGTCCGAATGGGCGTTCGGGCCGACGAACCTTGCCCCCTACCGCAGGATCCGCTGCTGCAGGATGCGGCGATAGCGATGCGCGACACCGGTCAGGCGGCGTGGATCGTCGACGCCGGCTGGCACTACGCCTACGCCACCGACGACGCGCGGGTGCTGTGGGCCGATCGCGACGGTGGACGACTCGGATCGGTCGCCCTCGGACATCACGTCTTCTCGAGCGAGGCGATGCGCATCGCCCGCAACTGGCGTTTCGGCATCACCACCGACGAGTTGTGGCGCGAGGTGCTGCGCTCGATCGGCGGTCTCGTCCTCGCCGACACCGACGGCGGGCGCGACGCGCTCCGGGCGGTGGTCGACCCGTCGTTGCGCGACGACGTCGACAGCATCCAGCCGAACAACGCAGTGATCTCGGGCTTCCCGCTGATGACGATCGGGCTCCCGGGACGCCTGCCGTCGTTGATGGTCGCCACGAGGATCCGCGACGAGCACGGCAAGCTGCACGGCACGGTCATGCTCGGCAAGCCGACGGCGCCGATGAGCGTGCTCGGCGGGATGGCCTGGGAGCGCGACCTGGATCATCTCGAGCGGATGGAGTACTTCACCCGCGCCGGCCGGTATCCGACAGCGATCCTGTTCGCCGACCTCGAGCGTTCGTCGGCCCTCGTGCGGTCGCTCTCCACGTCCGCCTACTTCACCCTCGGTCGCCGTCTGGTGCGTGCCGCCGATCAGTGTGTCCTGGCGGCAGGTGGTCTCGCCGGGCGCCACCTCGGCGACGGTGTCGTGGCCTACTTCCCCGCGGTCACGAGCGGTTCGGAGTCGGCCGCGGCGCGGTCCTGCATCGAAGCGGCGCGGGCGTTGCGGACGGCGATGATCGAAGTCGCCGAACGGTCGGAGCTCGCCGCCGACCAGGTCGTCGTGAGATTCGGCCTGCACTGGGGCGACACGGTCTACGTCGGCAAGATCAGCACGACGGCACGGGCCGAGGTCACCGCACTCGGCGACGAGGTCAACGAGGCGGCGCGGATCGAAGCCAGCGCCGGCGGCGGCCGGGTCCTGGCATCGAAGCACCTGATCGAGCGCCTCGACACGGCCGACGCCGAAGCGGTGGGCGTCGATCCCTCCCACATCCTCTACACGCAGCTCGGCGACCTCGACACGGCCACGGCGAAGGCCCGGCGCGACACCGCCGGACTCTCGGTCTGCGAGCTCTGACCGGCGGCGCCCTCAGCGGTGGGCGTCGCCGCGCCAGGGATCTTTCTTCAGCACCGGGTCGTAGGCCCGCAGCGGATGGCGGTCCGGGTCCAGTTGCTCATCGGGGTCCCACGGCTCGAACGCGTTGGTGACGTTGCCCAGACCCGTCGCCGCCAGCTCGGGGTGGTGCCGCAGGATGACGTCCTTGAACGTCACCTGGTCGATCCAGCGCATCCCTTCGGTGCTGTAGACCTCGTCGCGGAAGTCCTCGGTGTAGAAGCGGTCCGCCTGGAGACGGCGGGTGGCGTTGAGGATGAAGATCTGGAACATCGTCTCGCCGAAGCCGAACCCGGTGGGCCGGTGCCCCTCGGCGAGCGTGCCGACCAGCAGGTCGAGCGCCTCCACGTCGTCGCCGTACACCGACCGGATCGACGCCACCGCGTCGGTGTCGTCGGTGAGGTCGTCGAAGCTGCGGATCGGATTGAGGCCGAGTTGGCGACGGAACTCGTTGTAGCGCGGCACGCCGCGCTCGCGGGCTCGCAGGATGTCGACCGCCCCCATGTCGAACACCGGGTTGCCGGGGATGCTCAGCTCCTGCATGAACCGGGGGAAGTTGTTGAGCACGAGTGCCCCGGGGTGCTGGTTGCCGAACGAGTAGAAGAGGTCGGTCATGCCGATCCGTTCGGTGACCTTGGGCGAGCCGGCCTGACGGCTGGCGACGAACGGGACCTCCTCGACCAGCTCGCCGTCGCCGTGGCGCCGCAGCCGCAGGGTCTCGGGCAGCAGCGAGTGCAATCGATAGACCTCGACGAACTCCTCGGTGAGCCCGTACGGCGAACCGTGCCGGTTCAGCGAGTTGCCGACCACACCACCCAGCTCTGGGTTGGCGACGTTGTAGGTGGCCACCGTACTGCGCTCGCCGGGCTTGCGGAAGCGATACGTGAGCATGCCGTACCAGTTCGAGTTGAGCGCCAGGTCCAGGCTGTAGTTGGGCAGGATCGCCGGTGTCCACTCGACCGAGTGGATCTTCGCCATCACCGCCGCGTTCACCAGCCGGGCGACGTTGAACAACCGATCGTCGTCCCAGTCGCGATGGTGCACTGCGAGGTGGTCGCAGATCGCGTTGTGCTCTCTGGCGAACAGGTTGTGCAGCATCGCCAGGCCGACCCACCAGTTGCGCACCATGCCGCTGTCCTCCACCCCGTGGTGGTCGAGCGGCAACGTCATCCCCGGTGTCAGCGCCAGTTTGCCCCCGCGGCCGCTGCGCACGCGGTCCTGCGTCGCCCGATCGCTGCCGTAGATCTGGGAGCCGTCCCACCAGTGCGTCACCTCGTTGACGAAGGTGACCGGGGTCTCCTCGCCGGTTGCCTGCCGGGTTGGGTCGGGTTGGGTGCGGGCCACGAACATCTGCGCCTGGCGGTACCGGCGACGCGCCGGGTCGTCCTCGTCCAGCGGCACCTCGATCAGGTCCGTCGTGATGTTCTCCCCGTGGGTGATCCAGTCGTGGTTCTGGAACTGGATCCACGACGCAGCGAGCAGGTTGAGGAACGGCACCGGCACCATCTCGTCGCCCCGACTGAGCAACTTGCGGCTGACGGTGCGTGGATTCGGCGTGAGCAGCTCCTCGTCGTCCGCCGGCCGGACGGCTGCGTTGTCGACGTTGCGCGGGAACCGCGTGCCGGCCGCACCCTCCTTG
>CAYGLH010000365.1:2196-3691 GCA_964350535.1 uncultured Ilumatobacteraceae bacterium | reverse complement strand
CGGGCACGTTGTCGACCGAACCGATGTCCGTGAGCATCCGGACGACGGCCTCGTTCGCGCCGCCGTGCAGCGGGCCGTACAGCGCGCTGGCGGCGGCGGACGCAGCCGAGTACGGGTCGGCGTGACTCGAGCCGACGACGCGCATCGCAGTGGTACCGCAGTTCTGTTCGTGGTCGGCATGGAGGATGAACAGCACGTCCATCGCCCGCTCGAGCACCGGGTCGACCTCGTAGTCCTGGCCGATCTTCCACATCATGTTCAGGAAGTTCGCGGGGTAGGACAGCTCGTTGCTCGGATAGTTGAACGGGAGCCCCTGCGAGAACCGGTACGACATCGCCGCGATGGTCGGCGTCTTCGCGATCAACCGAAGGATCTGACGGCTCCGGCTCGCAGGGTCCTGGATCTCCTTGGCGCCGTCGTAGAAGGTGCCCAGCGCCGCGATCGCCGACACGAACAGGCCCATCGGGTGGGCGTCGTAGTGGAACCCGTCGACGAAGCGCTTGCGCATGTTCTCGTGGACGAACGTGTGGTGGGTGACGTCGTACACCCACGCGTCGAGCTGCTCGGCCGTCGGGAGCTCGCCGTTGAGGAGGAGGTAGGCGACCTCGAGGTAGGTCGACTGCTCGGCGAGCTGTTCGATCGGGTAGCCGCCGTACCGGAGGATGCCGGCAGCACCGTCGAGGTAGGTGATCGACGAGCGTGTCGACGCCGTCGACAGGTACGCCGGGTCGTAGCAATACAGCGTCGGGTCGAGCTCCCGCAGCGCCGACGATGGGAACACCCCGCCTTCGATCGGAACGGTCACGGTCTTGCCCGTGCGGTCGTCGGTGATGGTGATGGTGTCGGGCACGTGGGGTCCTCCGGGGCTCGAACTGGGCGGTGCCGGAGGTTCCTCCCCGGCCGAGAATTCAACCTACTGCGAATCGTCCCTGCTCGTGTAACCCGTCACGGGCGATCGCCGGCGGGCCGGATCGCGATCGCTCAGAGCGGTGAATTGCCGTGCTTGCGGCCCGCGAGGAGCTCGCGTTTGTCCTCCAGCGCGCCGAGTGCGGCGGCGATCTCGCGCCGGGTCTCGGCCGGGTCGATCACGGCGTCGACCAGCCCGCGTTCGGCGGCCACGTACGGGTTGAGCAGGCGCTCGGCATAGTCCTGCTCGAACGCCGCCCGCTCGTCGTCGGTGGCCCGCCGCTGCAGGATCGCGGCCGCCTGGCCGGCTCCCATGACCGCCAGCTCGGCCCACGGCCACGCGAGGCAGAGGTCGTTGCCCATCGTCTTCGAGTCCATGACGATGTAGGCGCCCCCGTAGCTCTTGCGCAGGATCACCCCGATCCGCGGCACCGAGGCTCGGGCGTAGGCGTACACGAGCTGTGCCCCGTGGCGGATCATGCCGCGCCACTCGAGGTCCTTGCCCGGATAGAAGCCCGGGGTGTCGACGAGCGTGATCAGGGGCAGGTTGAAGGCGTCGCAGAACGCGACGAAGCGTGCCGCCTTCTGC
>CAYGLH010000365.1:0-2186 GCA_964350535.1 uncultured Ilumatobacteraceae bacterium | reverse complement strand
CGAGCTGCATCGGCTGGTTGGCGACGATGCCGACCGGACGACCGTCGATCGTGGCGAACGCCGTGACCAGGTTGGCGGCCCAACGTTCCCGCAGCTCGTACAGGCTGTCCTCGTCGACGATCTCCGCCGCGACGAGGCGAACGTCGTAGCTCCCCGTCGACGACTCCGGGATCCGAGCGCCGGCCTCGGGGCACGGACGGTCGGCCGGATCGACGCTCGGCCACCGCGGTGGCTCGGCGTCGACGCTGTCGGGCAGGTAGGCGAGCAACTCGGCGATCGCGTCGGTCGCCGCCTCGCGGTCGGCGACGACCAGTGCCGGCACGCCGGTCTGGCGGGCGTGGTTGGCGGCGCCCCCGAGCTCGTCGACGGCGATGTCGACGCCGGTGAACTGGCGGACCATCACGGGGCCGTTGACGAAGGCCGAGCTGTCCTCGGTCATCACGACGAAGTCGGCGATCCCGAGCAACAACGCCGGTCCCGAGACCGCGGGGCCGTCGACGATGACGAACGTCGGCACGACACCAGACAGCCGGCTCACGGCGGCGGTGACCCGTCCCCAGGCGTCGAGCGCCGGCATGCCCTCGAGGATGTCCACACCGCCGGTGGAGATCGTGACGACCAACGGCAGCCGCTGCTCCAGGGCGCTCGCCGCGGCGACCTCCACGACGTGCGACGTGTCGGCCGAGAGCCGAACGACGTCGTTGCCGCGATCCATGTCGACCCACACGACCTGGCGCCCGTCGAGCTCGCGCACGTCGGCGCGGGTCCGAGCGGGGATCAGCCGGGAGATCGGGAGGCGCCCGGCCACCGGATCGGCCGATTCACCGCCGGGTGCGCTGGACGGTGCGATGTCGATCGGGGCGCGGGCCATCGGCTGCGACAGTACAGGTCGGCACCGCGCGGGCCGAGTCGGCGCGGGCGGGGCGCCGGCGACGGCGCGGTCAGCCCTTGGCGATCGGCGACGTGTCGATGTGCACGCCCGGCTGTGTGGCGGCGCTGACGGCGACGGTCTCGTGCAACGCCTGGAGCACCGCCCGCGTGGGCGCGCCCGGGCTGGGTCGCCGACGATGGACGAAGGCGACCACGCGCCGTGGGAGCCCGTGCACCGTGATGCGCTTGAACGAACCGGTCAGCCAGGTCGGCACGGCCGTGGCCGGCACGATCGACGCGCCGTAGCCGTCGAGGGCCAGCGAGGCCAGCAGGCGAACGCCGTCGATCTCGGCCTGGGCGGTGAGGTGCACGCCCGCCGCCCCGGCCGCTCGGTCGAGCACCCGGCGCAGCGCCGCACCCGTGGGCGGGAGGAGCAGCGGCTGGTCGTCGAGCTCGGCCAGGGTGAGCTCCTCGAAGCGCGCCAGCGGGTGCGCCTCGCCGGCGAGGAGGAACAGGTCCTCGGCGAACAGCGGGTCGATCACCAGCTCGGGGTCGTCGACCGGGAGATGGACGACCGCCCCGTTGAGGTCGCCGTTGAGCACGGACGGCAACAGCGACGACGTGGCGCCCTCCTGGACGACCGTGCGCAGGTGTGGGTGGTGCGTCGAGAGGTAGGCGAGCAACTGTGGCATCAACCAACGCGCCGTCGTACCGATCACGCCGAGGCGCGCCTGGCCGGTGACGTCGGCATCGAGGCTGGCCATGTCGGCGGCGATGTCGTCGATCTCGTTGAGCACCCGGCGCGCCCGCTCGACGACCCTGGCGCCCTCCTCGGTGAGGCCGCCGTTCGCCCGGTCGACGAGCGTGGCGCCCAGCTCGCGCTCGAGGCGAGCGATGTGCGAGGACACGTTGGACTGCACGGTGAACAGGGCGCGTGCGGCGGCCGAGAAGGTTCCGTGGTCGGCGATCGCGACCAGCGCCGAGAGTTGTCGGACATCCATCTCTCACATAGATATCAGATATCTCGGAGTTCTACTTGCAAGATCACCCGTTCACGTGCATACTTTCACAAGTACATAGTCGCAGTGAGAACACCCCCCATGTTCCACTCGACGGGAAGCCCAACATACCGACCCCCCATCGGTGGGCATTCCCAGGTTGAGAGACCCGGATCCCCCGTCCGGGTCTTTCCCGTTTTCCGGTGCGTTCCCGCCGGACCGTAGTGTCGGGCCGGTGGGATCGGCCGAACCACCATCGTGCGAGCTGTGCGAGGCCGCGCCGTTCACGGAGTGGTACTACGACGACGTCGAGTGCTG
>CAYGLH010000364.1:2494-3693 GCA_964350535.1 uncultured Ilumatobacteraceae bacterium | reverse complement strand
CGGCGTTGGTGACCTGCAGCCAGAACTGGAGGGGGATCATGCCCTCGTGGACGAGGCTGCGCTCGAACGGCACGGTCTCGACGTAGGCCCGGCGCCACTCGGCGTCGGTGGCGAAGCCCTCGATGCGCTCCACCAGCACCCGCCCGTACCAACTGCGGTCGAACACGCACATGCCGCCGAGGCCGGGGATGTCGCGCCAGAAGCGCCACAGGAAATGATGCCGCTTCTCCCGCGTGGACGGCTTGGCGTAGGCGAACACGCTGAAGTGACGCGGGTCGAGCGGCTCGACGACGCGGCGGATCGCCCCGCCCTTGCCGCCGGCGTCGGAGCCCTCGAACACGAGGAGCAGCCCAGGTCCGAGTCGACCGTCGTTGGTCTGGCCGCCGATGTGCAGGCGTTGTTCGAGGAACCGTCGCTGCGCGGCCTCCAAGCGCTCCTCGTACTCGGAGCGGTTGAGGCGGGCCGACAGGTCGATGTCGTCGAGGCGTCCCATCCCGGGTCAGAGTAGGCGCCCGGAGACGCCCCGACGGGATTCCGGACAAACCGATTCCATCTGCGCGCCATGTCGGCCGGTACCTTGTGCGCAGCATGTTCGTGAAGGTCTGTGGCATCACCAACGAGGACGACGCGCTGCTCGCCGTGGCGATGGGCGCCGATGCCGTCGGCTTCATCTTCGCTCCGTCGCCTCGACAGATCGCGCCGCAACAGGCGTACGACATCACGCGACGTCTTCCACCCGAGATCCTCACCGTCGGCGTGTTCCGCAACGAGCTGCCGGCGCGGGTCGTGGAGCTCGGCCACAAGTCGGGCGTCAAGGCCGTGCAGTTGCACGGCCGCGAGACCGCCGAGCAGTCGCGCGAGGTCGCCGGGCACTTTCGGTGGGTGATCAAGGCCTTTGGCGCCGACGACGACAACATCTCCCGTGCCGACGAGTACGGCACCGACATGATCCTGATGGATGCGCCGAACCCGGGGTCGGGACGGGTGTTCGACTGGAGCCTCACGGGGGAAGCACCCGATTCGGTGAAGTTGATCCTCGCCGGTGGGCTCACCCCGGACAACGTCGGGGCGGCCGTCAAGGAGGTCCAGCCGTGGGGTGTCGACGTGTCGACCGGTGTCGAGTCCCGGCCGGGTAAGAAGGATCCGTTGGCGGTGAAGCGCTTCATCGAGAACGCCCGCGAGTTCGCTGCCGAGCCGTA
>CAYGLH010000364.1:0-2394 GCA_964350535.1 uncultured Ilumatobacteraceae bacterium | reverse complement strand
GCGATCCTGCGCGACTATGCAGGTCGCCCATCGGTGCTCACCGAGTGCCACAACGTGAGTGCCGAGCTGGGCTGCCGCGTGGTGCTCAAGCGCGAAGACCTGAACCACACGGGCTCGCACAAGATCAACAACGTCCTCGGGCAGGCCTTGCTGGCGAAGCGGATGGGCAAGACGCGCCTCCTCGCCGAGACCGGCGCGGGCCAGCACGGCGTCGCCACCGCCACCGCAGCTGCGCTGATGGGGCTCGAGTGCAAGGTCTACATGGGTGCCCTCGACGTCCAGCGGCAGGCGCTCAACGTGTTCCGGATGCGTCTGCTGGGCGCCGAGGTCGAAGCGGTCGAGAGTGGTAGCCGAACCCTCAAGGACGCCGTCAACGAGGCGATGCGCGACTGGGTCGCCACCGTGGCCGACTCGCACTACTGCCTCGGTTCGGTGATGGGACCGCACCCCTACCCGTACATGGTGCGCCAGTTCCACCGGGTGCTCGGCGAGGAGGCCTACGACCAGTCGATCGCACTGCTCGGCGACGTGCCCGATGTCGTCGTGGCGTGCGTCGGCGGTGGCTCCAACGCGATGGGCATCTTCACCGGGTTCGTCGACACGTCGTCGCGGCTCGTCGGTGTCGAACCGGCTGGCGGTGCCGCCGTGTCGCGCGGTGCGCCCGGCGTCGTGCACGGCATGCGCAGCTACCTGATGCAGGACGAGGTCGGACAGGTGCAGGAAGCCGAGTCGATCTCGGCCGGCCTCGACTACCCGGGTGTCGGCCCGGAGCATTCGTATCTGGCGTCGATCGGGCGCGCCGAGTACCCGAACGTCACCGACGCCGAGGTCATCGAGGCGTTCAAGTTCCTGTCGCGGGCCGAGGGCATCATCCCGGCGCTCGAGTCGGCGCACGCCCTCGCATGGATCGCCCGCGAGGCGCCGTCGCTGCAGGGTCAGACCGTGCTGATGTGCCTGTCGGGGCGCGGTGACAAGGACGTCGCCCAGATGATGGACATCCTCGAGGACGACCTCCGATGACGCTCGAGTCCGAGCTCCGCGAGAAGCGGGCGGCGGGGCGCAAGCTGCTCGTGCCGTACATCACCGGCGGCCATCCGGGCTGGCAGGACGCCATTCGTGCGGCGGCGGCCCACGGCGCCGACGCGATCGAGATCGGGATCCCGTTCTCCGACCCGGTGATGGACGGTCCGACGATCCAGCAGGCATCGCAGGCCGCACTCGACCGTGGCGTCACCCCGGCGGCGGTCCTCGACGAGGTTCCCGCGCTCGACGTCGAGATCCCGCTGGTGGTGATGACGTACTACAACCTCGTCCACCACCCCGGCGAGGAACGGTTCGCCGCCGATCTCGCCCGCGCCGGCATCAGCGGCGCGATCCTGCCCGACCTGCCGCTCGACGAGTCCGCGCCCTGGTGCGCCGCCGCCGACGCCCACGGCATCGAGACGATCATGCTCGCCGCTCCGACCGCCCCCGACGAACGGCTGCCGCTGCTCGCCGAACGGACCCGCGGCTTCCTCTACTCCGTCGGCCTGCTGGGCGTGACGGGTGAGCGCACCTCGCTCGCCGCCACCGCCACCGAACTGGCGGGACGTCTGAAGCAGATCACCGACGTCCCGGTGCTCGTCGGGGTCGGGGTGTCCGACGCAGCGCAGGCCTACGAAGCGTCCCGCGTCGCCGACGGCGTGATCCAAGGTGCCAGCGTCATGCGTCGGCTGATGGAGTCCGGCGCCGACGAGGTCGGGCGCTACGTGGCCGAGGTGCGCGCCTCGATCGATCGCGACTGAGCGCCGGCCGGGTCACGCCCGCCGCGTGGGACGCGCCTCGGCGGCGATCCGCTTCTTCGACGCCGCCCAACTGCAGATCGGACACGCCGTCAGGTCATGGTTGCGCGCCGGGCAGTACTCGCGCCCGAAGAAGATGATCTGGAGGTGCCGGCGGTTCCAGGTGTCGATCGGGAACACCGCTTTCAGATCGCGTTCGGTCTGCTCCACGTTGGTCGCCTTCGACAGACCCCAACGGGCAGCGAGGCGATGGATGTGGGTGTCGACGGGGAACGCCGGGACCCCGAACGCCTGGGCCATCACCACGCTGGCGGTCTTGTGCCCGACCCCGGCGAGCGATTCGAGGAAGTCCCAGTCAGGGATCACCTCGCCGCCCGCGTCGAGGATCTGGTGCGCCATCGCCGACAGGTTCTTGGCCTTCGTGGGCGCCAGGCCGATCTCGCGGATGATCTCGAGGATCTGTTCGGGGGAGAGGCGGGCCATGTCCTCCGGGGTGTCGGCGACGGCGAAGAGCGCAGGGGTGACCTCGTTGACCTTCTTGTCGGTGGTCTGCGCGGACAGCGCGACCGCGACGAGGAGGGTGTAGGGATCGGTGTGATCGAGCGGGATCGGC
>CAYGLH010000363.1:0-3711 GCA_964350535.1 uncultured Ilumatobacteraceae bacterium | reverse complement strand
CGTCGAGCAGATCCGCGACGTCGGTGCCCGCTACGTCCTCGGCAACCACGAGCTCGCGCTGCTCGGCCCGGCGGGCACGAACGCTCGCACCTCCCCTCGCGTTCGCGGTGAGCTCCTCGACTTCGTCAGCGAGCAGCCTCTCCAGGTGCGCACCACCTTCGGGTCGAAGACGCTGGTCATGGTGCACGGGAGCCCGTGGGAGCCGTACGGCGAGTACCTCCGCCCCGGACACCCGCGCTTCTTGCGCTGCGACGAGCTCGAGGCGGACTTCCTGATCACGGGGCACACCCACACGGCATTCGCAGAACGGTTCGGACGAACGCTCGTGATCAACCCCGGGTCGCTCGGCAACTCGGACGACCCCAGCCGCGGCGACGTGGTCACCTACGCGGTCGTCGACACGTCCTCGGACGAGGTCGAGCTCTGCGAGTTGCCCAACCCCCGGTTCGCGCAGCCGACCGCGACCACCCAATCACCGCCACAGCCACAGCTACAGACGGAGCACCACCGATGAAGCTCGACCTCCAACCCGACCTCGTGACGCCGATCCGTTCATGGTGTCGGCGGGATCCGGACGCCGCCGCGATCACCGTCGAGGGAACGACCTACTCGCGCGCCGACCTCGATGCGCTCAGCGATGCGATCGGTGGCGACCTGATCCGCCGCGGCGTCGAGGTCGGCGACCGCGTCGGGATCATGGGCAGCATCTGTGCGGAGTGGTGCTTCACCGCGCTGGCCGTCCTCAAGATCGGCGCGGTGATCGTGCCGATGACCGAGCGGCTGTCGTCGACCGAGGTCGCCGCCGTGCTCGCCCGAGTCGGTGCGGTGGTCGCGGTAAGCGACGACGACCACTCGGGTGTGATCGCCGACGCCGTGGCCGCCGCCGATCTCGGCGCGATCGTCGAGACCACCACGTTCGGCGAGGTGCTCGGCGCGGGCCCGCCGGATCGGGACGTGGTCCGCCAACCCACCGGAGAGCAGCTGGCGGCAGTCGTGTTCACGTCCGGCTCGACGGGCCTTCCGAAGGGGTCGATGCTCACCCACAGCGCCCTGATGAACGCGATCTTCGAGAGCGTGCTGCTCGAACCGGGCCTGCTCCGCTGCCGCGCCCTCGACGTCACCTCCCTCGCCTACCTCGGTGGACTCCTCAATGCGTTCCTCGGACCCCAAGTGCTCGGAGGCAGCACGGTGCTCCTCCCGGCCTGGGATCCCGCGCACGCGCTCGAACTGATCGAGCGCGAGGCGATCACCTCGACCGCGTGCACCACGATCTTCTACGAACAGATGGCCGAGTCGGCTCGGTTCGCGGACACGGACCTGAGCACGATCACGGTGGCGATCGCCGGTGGGAGTGCCGTCCCAGTCGAGTTGTTGGAACGCTGGCACGCCCGCGGCGTGAGCATCCGCCAGGGCTACGGGCTCACGGAGGGTTGCTCGCTCGTGACGCTGCCGCCGGCCGACGTCGCGATGGACCGCCCTGACATCGCTGGCGTGGGCGGCATCCTGCGCGACGTCACGGTCGTCGACGACGACGATGCGCCGGTCCCCGCGGGCACGCCAGGCCAGATCGTGATCCGCGGTCCCGGCATCTCCACCGGGTACTGGGACGACCCCGAGACGACCGCCGCCGAGTTCGCCGGCGGGCTCCTGCACACGGGCGACGTGGGGACGATCGACGAGACCGGAGGCTTGCGGATCGTCGGACGGACGAAGGACGTCATCATCTCGGGAGGGATCAACATCTACGCCGCCGAGCTCGAGCGGGTGATCGGCGAGATCGCCGGTGTGCTCGAGGTCGCGGTCATCGGCGTGGCCGACGAGCAGTACGGCGAGACGCCGGCCGCCCTCGTCGTCGCCTCGGAGCACCTCGCGGCCGCCGACGTCGTCGACCACTGCCGCAACAGGCTCGCCACCTACAAGGCGCCGAGGTACGTCGAGTTCCTCGACGACAAGCTCCCCCGGACCCCGATCGGGAAGGTCGCCAAACCCGAGCTGCGAGCGGCGTTCGCCGATCTTCCGGACCGGGGCCGGCGCATCGCGAGCAGCCGATGATCGGCACCCGCCAGCGGAGCGGAGGCCCGGCGTGACCGAGTACTGGAGCTTCGGCCGGTCCGATCTCGGAGGGGTGAGCGAGGCGGCTCGGCAGGACGAGGCCGACGGCTGGGACGGTCTCGTCTTCACCGACTCGCAGAACCTGCGGATGGACGTCTTCGTCGTGATGGCGTTCGCCGCCGCGGCGACGAATCGACTGAAGGTCAGTCCGGGCGTGACCAACCCGGTGACTCGACACCCGGCGGCGAGCGCGTCGGCGATCGCCGCGATCCAGTCGGAGTCGCGCGGCCGGGCCAGCTACGGGATCGGTCGAGGCGACTCCGCACTCGCCTACATCGGTCGCGCGCCGTCGTCCGTGGCCACCTTCGAGCGCTACGTCCGCCACGTGCACTCGCTCCTCAACGGCGGGACCGTCGCGTTCGACGAGCTCCCCTCGGACGGCGCGGTGCTCGACACCCTCGCCCTGGCCGAACAGCCCTCCGAGAGCTGGCTACGGTGGCTCGACCCCTCGGTCGCGGCCGTGCCGGTCGAGGTCGTGGCCTCGGGTCCGAAGACGATCGCCGTCGGCGGGCGACGAGCGGACATGGTCACGTTCACCGTCGGCGCCGATCCCACGCGGCTGCGCTGGGGCATCGACACTGCGCGCGCTGCCGCCGAGGAGGCGGGCCGGGACCCTGCGACGCTGCGATTCGGTGTCTATCTCAACGTGGCGTGCCACCCCGACCGGCGCTTCGGGCGACGGTTGGTCTCGGGCGGTCTCGCATCGTTCTCGCGGTTCGTCGCGATGCACGGCGCCACGACCGGGCCGCTCTCGGACTCCGCCCGTGGCGTGGTCGAGGGAATCCGGGAGCACTACGACATGCGCCACCACGGGGAACCGGACAGCGCACAGACCGACGTGCTGACCGATGCGTTCATCGACGAGTTCGCCGTGGTCGGGGACCCCGACGAGTTCGTCGCCCGAATCGGGGAGATCGTCGCGCTCGGCGTCGACCGGATCGTGATGACCACGCCGAACCAGGCGACGCGCGAGCGCTACGCCGACGACTGTGCACGCGCCCACCGACATCTCGTCGAGAGTGTGCTGCCACGGCTGCCGGGACGGGAGGCGGTGTGAGCCTTCCTCCGGCGCCGGCCCTCCCGGAGATCCATCACCGACGATACGACGTGCGCGCCTACCGCGCATCGAGCGAGACCGTCCAACTCCGCGGGACCATCACCGACGACAAGCCGCCAGGACTGCACCTCGACGGTGACCCGGATCCGCTGCGGATCCACGAGATCGCCCTCGACGTGTTCGTCGAGATCTCGACCTTGACGATCTCCGATGTCGAGGTGTTCTTCGACCAGCACCCACACCTGGAGTGTCCGCGCATCGGTGATCACTACGGAGAGCTCGTCGGCGCGTCACTCACGCGCGGCTTCACCAAGGTGGTACGCGAGTTGTTCGGCGGTCCGCGAGGGTGCACCCACACCAACGCGCTGCTCAACGCAATGGCTCCGGTGGCGCTGCAGTCGACGTGGTCCATGCGGGTGCTCGACGCGGCCGACGACCCGACACCGTTCATCGCCGGAGCGCGCGAGGACGACTCTCCACGCGTCCGTTGGCGGGACAACCTCGGCACGTGTCACGTCTGGAGCGAGGGAGGGGAGCTCGCA
>CAYGLH010000362.1:0-3726 GCA_964350535.1 uncultured Ilumatobacteraceae bacterium | reverse complement strand
TCGTCGTCGTCGCCGCAGGCGGCGAGCACGAGTCCGGTGGTGGCGAGCAGGGCGACCGAACGTCGGATCCGCTTCGATGTGTTGGTACTGGTCATGATTCCTCCCTCTGGCACCCCCGGGGTGAGGCGCCCTTCTCGTGATGAGATCTCAGCGGGTACTCGCTTGGTACCACTTTCCGATGGCGCGATTCTGCAGCCAGCCGAAGAACAAGAACACCGCGACGCCGAGCGTCGAGGACACGATCACCACTGCGATCAGTTGCTCGCCCTCGAGGCGGTTGGCATAGCGGCGGAGCAACTGGCCGAGGCCGGTCTCGCCTCGTCCGAAGAAGAACTCGCCGACGATCGCACCGATCACCGAGAGACCGGCCGAGATGCGCAGCCCGGCGAACACCGCCGGAAGCGCCCCGGGGAACATCAGCTTGCGCAGACGCGTCCAGCGACTCACCTGCTGGAGCGTGAACAGGTCGTGGTGCAAGGCGTCGGCGGACTGCAGACCGAACAGCGTGTTGACGATGATCGGGAAGATCGAGATCAGCACGCAGACCAACACGCGGGAGTTCTCGCCGGTGCCGAACCAGAACGAGATCAGCGGCACGAGTGCGAGGATCGGGATCGCCTGCAGGATGACGAGGTAGGGGAACAGCGCTCGTTCGAAGATCACCGTCTGGCTCATCACCACGGCGATCGACACGCCGAGCACGATCGAGATGACGAGGCCGGTGAGCGCCACCCGTGTGCTCCAGTACAGCCCGTCGAGGATCGTGCTCAGGTTGTCCCAGGTGAAGAAGCCGACCCTGGCCACCTCGTGCGGCGGTTCGAGCAGGAACTGCCGGCTCGGGTCGAGCACCACGAAGGAGAAGAAGTACCAGATCCCGAGGATGACCGCGCCGAGCAA
This sequence comes from uncultured Ilumatobacteraceae bacterium, assembly GCA_964350535.1. GTDB lineage: Bacteria > Actinomycetota > Acidimicrobiia > Acidimicrobiales > Ilumatobacteraceae > CAYGLH01. Next base: position 2,829 of record CAYGLH010000362.1, on the reverse strand, counting down.
CAGCGGAGGGAGCACCGTCCGCACCCACGACTCGCGAGGCGTCTTCTTGCCGCGCTTCGACACCGGCGTGGCGGCCGGCTCCGGTGGATCGGCGACGAACTGTGTGGTCGGGTCGACGTCGCTCATGCATGGCCTCCGCGCAGCGCGTGCGAGACCTCGCCGCTGAGGTGCGCGAACTCGGGTTCGAAGCGCAGGTCGGGGGAGCGCGGGTACTCGAACGGCACCTCGAACTCGGCGATCAGGCGACCGGGCCGAGCCGACATCACGAGCACGCGTGTGCTCATGAAGACCGCCTCGCCGATCGAGTGGGTGATGAACAGGCCGGCGAAGTTCTCCGACATGAACATCAGCTGGGTCTGGTCGTTGAGGTGCTCGCGGGTGATCTCGTCGACCGCGCCGAACGGCTCGTCGAACAGGAACACCGGCGGCTGCAACGTGAGCGAGCGGGCCAGCGACGCGCGCATCCGCATGCCGCCCGACAGGGACTTCGGGTAGTGGTCCTCGAAACCGACCAGGCCGACCGTCTCGATCGCCTCCCTGGCCTTGTCGGTGCGCTCCGACTTCGGCATCTTGCGCAGCTCGGCGAGCAGTTCGACGTTCTGCCGGACCGTGCGCCACGGCAGCAGCGCCGCCTCCTGGAAGACGTAGCCGATGTCGTCGCGGTCCACCTCGACCGAACCCGACGTGTGCTCGAGCAGGCCCGAGGCGATCCGCAACAGGGTCGACTTGCCGCACCCGGAGGGGCCGACGATGGTGACGAACTCGCCGCGATCGACCGAGAACGAGACGTCGGCGAGCGCCTCGGTGCCGTCCGGGAAGACCATCCCGAGATGCTCGAACGAGAGTGCGCTCATCGAGCTGTGGGGGTGGTGATCACGGGCAGGCGAAGGCTCCTCGGCGACTGGCACTGGATGGGCAGTGTCGTGGCCATGGGTTACGAGGGGGTTTCCGGAACATTAGCGATCGCGCCATCGCCGACCGCGACTCCGATCTCGATCCCGGCGCGCCAGACGCGACGATCGGGGCGGGCGAAGGCGATCGCGGAACGCAGCGAGTCGGCCGGCACGGCGACGAGATCGGCCGACGCCCCGACAGCGATGGTCGAGGGCCGGCGCCCGATGGCCACGGCAGCGTCGGAGCTCACCGCCGCGTATGCCTCGTCGGGCAGCAGGTGGGCGGCGAGCACCATCAGCCCGGCGGTCTCGAAGGGGCAGGCGCGCCCGAGCGGGTTGAACGGGTCCTGCAGGTTGTCGGCGCCGGCCGCCACCGTGACGCCCGCGTCGCGCAGGACACCGACCGCAGTGAGTCCTCGCGGCATGGGGACGTGGCCCCGACCCTGGAGGTAGAGGTTCGTGTGAGGGAGGGCGATCACCGGGATGCCCGCCTCGGCCACGCGCTCGGCGACCTGCCGCTGACGGTCGATCGGGAGCATCCCGAGGCTCACGCAGTGGCTGGCCGTCACCTGGTGCTCGAACCCCTCGAGCACCAGCTCGGCGAGGTCGAGCAGCCCGCAGATGCCGGCGTCGAGCGTCTCGTCGGTGTGCAGGTCGACCGCCCGCCCGTGCTCGGCCGCCACCTCGAGCAGGTACTCGGTGGCGCGGTGCGTGCCGCCCTCCTCGAGGTGCGGGCACCCGCCGACGACGTCGGCGCCGGCATCGAGGGCGTCGCGCAGCAGGGCCCGCTGGTCGGCGCCCTCGACGCCCAGGACGGGCCATCCGGACAGGGCGACGATCTCGACGTCGATCACGTCGGCGACCCGCCGCCGCACCTCGCTCAGCCCCTCCACGCTGCGCAGCCCGTTGTCGACCGTGACGTCGGCGTGGGTCCGCACCGCCCGGTACCCGTTGGCCGCCATCAGCAGCGCCGCCCGGACGCCACGCGCGGTCACGTCGTCCACCGTCAGGGTGGCGCGGTTCGTCTCCATCGCCTCGATCGCGCCGAGCAGATCACCGGTCGGGTTGACGATGCGGTCGGCGAGGAACGCCTTGTCGAGATGGGCGTGGGGCTCGACGGCGGCGGGGAGCAGCAGATGGCCGTCGAGCGACACGACATCGTCGGCGGGCGCGATGGCGACCGCACCGACGTCAGTGATCGCCCCGTCGACGATGCGGACGTCGGCGGGGCCGCCGTCGGCGAGGCGGGCGCCTGTGAGGACCGTCGTGGGCATCTGCGCGAACATAGACCGGTGAGTGCTGCCCCCACCCCTCCACCCCTGAAGCTCGGCGCGTTCTTCTTCGGCGGCGTCGAGATGTCCGACGCCGGTGGCGGCCCACCCAACCCGATGGACCGTCGCTACTCGAACGACGAGTGCTGGAAGGCGACGCTCGACTACGTCAACTCGGCGAAGGAGGCGGAGCGGCTCGGGTACGACTCGTTCTGGACCACGGAGCACCACTTCCAATACGAGGGCTACGAGGTGATCCCGAACGGGATCCTGATCTCGACCTGGATCGCCGCCCACACCAGCACCCTGCGGTTCGGGTCGATGTTCAACGTGGTCCCGCAGTGGAACCCGATGCGTCTCGCCGAGGACTTCGCCACGCTGCACAACCTGTCGGGCGGTCGCGGCATCCTCGGGGTTGAACACGATCGCGCCCGAGGCCGCGCCGGGCGAGGCCGGCAGGCCGCTGGCGATGGTGTCGCGCTTGGCGTCGGGGTCGATCGTCGGGTGCAGCAGCTGGTCGAGCGACAGCGGGTCGATGCGCAGCAGCGCCTCGTCCGGCGTGATCAGCTCCTCGTCGACCATGTCGACGGCGATTTTCAGCGCCGCCGCGCCGGTGCGCTTGGCCGACCGCGTCTGCAGCATCCACAGCCGGCCCTGCTCGATGG
>CAYGLH010000361.1:840-3729 GCA_964350535.1 uncultured Ilumatobacteraceae bacterium | reverse complement strand
GGACGGCTGCCACAGCACGAAGTCGAGCGGCGACCGCTTGTCGGGATTGTCGATGTCGCCGCCGCGCTCCTTGGCGAACCCGAGCATCTCGTCGTGGGTGTAGTGGCTGACCGTGCCGAACGAGTCGAACTTGCTCACGTCGAAGTACACGGCACCACCGGCCTCGTAGGCGAACCCGCGGTCGAGCACCATCCCGATGAACCCGCGGATGTCCGGGATCGCCGAGCTGGCTCGCGGCGTGGAGGCCACGGGCAGCGCGTTCAGGGCCTCCATGTCGCGTTCGAACCGCGCTTCCTCACCGGCAGCGAGGTCGAGGTAGTGCACGCCGAGCTCACGCGCCTTCGCGAACAACGGGTCGTCGACATCGGTGACGTTGCGCACACACCGCACGGTGTGGCCCTTGTCGATGAGATGGCGCTGCAATACGTCGTAGGCGATGAACGTCGACGCGTGCCCGAGGTGGGTCGAGTCGTACGGCGTGATGCCGCACGTGTACATCAGCACGTGGTCGTTCGGCTCGAACGGGACGATCGCCTGTCGTGCTGTGTCGTAGAGCTGCATCGTCAGCTGTCAACCGCCGCAGGCTCGGTCTTGATTCCCGTGAGCTTCGGCGCGACGCGCGTCTTGTACTTCACGTTCAGTTGGAGGAGCACTGCGGTGAAGGCCTCGATGGCGGTGGCGTTCGACAGTTCGCCGGCGTCGAGCGGGCGGCAGCCGGGGATCTTCTCGACGATCTCACTGACCGTGCGCACGGCCGAGGGGTCGTCGCCACAGATCAGCACGTCGGAATCGATCGGCTCGTCGATCTCGCCGAGCTCGGTGGCGGGAAGGTGGTGGAAGGCGGCGACCACACGGCAACGTGGGACGGCCGCCTGCACGTGCGCGGCGACGCTTCCCCGGGGCGGCACGAGCGGCTGGAACTCGCGGTTGACCCGGACCAGCGCGTTGGCCATCGACACCACGATCTTGCCGCGCAGGCGCCGCTCGTTCTCCTGTGCGGTGCCGGCGGCCGAGTCCCAGGGTGTGGCGATGACCACGAGATCGCAGTCGGCCGCCGCCTCGTTGTCGCCGTAGTCGAGGAGTTCGGCGAGGTCGGGCCACTTCTCGAGCAGGCCGTCGCGGGCCTCCATCGCCCGGTACTTCGACCGCGAGCCGATCACCGCCTGATAGCCCACGCTGGCCAGGCGCGCCGCCAGACCACTGCCCGCAGGTCCGGTCCCACCGAGTATCCCGATTCGCATCACGACAGCGTGGCACAGGGCTCGCCCGTCGCCCTAAGAAGAGGCATCGGAACGACGCTCATCCGCCGGCGGCGGGGAAGGTGTGGTGCAGCCGGTCGCGCTTGGTCGCCAGGTAGCCGTCCGCCGCCGGGTCGGCGGTGACGACCAGCGGCTCCACCGAGTCGACGACGATGCCCGCCGCAGACAGGCCGGCGACCTTGTCCGGGTTGTTCGTCATCAGCGCGACGCTGCCGACGCCGAGGTCCAGCAGCATCGCCGCGGCGACGTCGTAGCTGCGGGCGTCGACGGGGAGTCCCTGAGCCAGGTTGGCGTCGACGGTGTCCAGACCTCCTTCCTGGAGGGCGTACGCCCGGATCTTGTTGGCGAGGCCGATGCCCCGGCCCTCCTGACCACGCATGTACACGACCACGCCGGCACCGCCGCCCGCACCGGCGCGGTCGATCCGTTCGAGTGCAGCTGCCAGTTGGGCACCGCAATCGCACCGCCGCGAGGACAGCACGTCGCCGGTGAGGCACTCGCTGTGCACCCGCACCAGGACGGCCTGTCCGGCGCGCACGGCCGCAGCGAGGTCGCCGGCCACGAGCGCCAGGTGCTCGAGACCGTCCCCGGCGCGGTAGGCGACGACTCGGAAGGTCCCGTGGTCGGTTGGCAGGCACGCGTCGGAGACACGCACCGCCCCGGGTCGGGAGACGGAACCCGGTTCGGTCGTCACGCCGGGACCAGCCCGTAGCCCGTGGTGCGTTGCACGGCGACGCGTCCGATGGACTCGGCGAACTCCACGAAGCGGTCGCCCGTCATCTCCTGGCCGTGCGCAGCGCCGGCCGCCCGCGAGATGTTCTCGTTGATCAGCGTCCCGCCGAGATCGTTGCAACCGGCGCGCAGCATCTGGGCGACGCCGTCGAGGCCGACCTTGACCCAGCTGGCCTGGACGTTCGGGATCTCGGCGCGATAGACGAGCCGGGCCACCGCGTGCACCAGCAGGTTCTCCCGGAACGTCGGACCGCGCCGCGCCTTGCGCTGCAGATAGATCGGCGAGGCCATGTGCACGAACGGCAGGCCGACGAACTCGGTGAAGCCCACGCGTCCCGCCGCCATGCTCTCGCGCTGGAGGTTCCGGGTGCGCAGCAGGTGGCGCGCCCAGTGCTGCGGTTCCTCGACCGCGCCGTACATCATCGTGACGTTCGAGTGCAGCCCCACGGAGTGCGCCACGCGGTGCGCCTCCAACCATTCGTCCGTGTCGATCTTGTCGGGGCACAGCGTCGCCCGGATCTCGTCGTCGAGGATCTCGGCGGCGGTCCCCGGCAAGGACGCCAGCCCGGCGTCGCGGAGCCGGGTGAGGTAGCTGGCCAGGTCCTCGCCGAGTCGGCGGGCACCTTCGGTCACCTCGAGTGCCGTGAACCCGTGGACGTGCATCTCGGGCACGGCCTCTTTCACCGCCCGCGTGACGTCGATGTAGTAGTCGCCGTCGAAGTCGGGATGGATGCCGCCTTGCAGGGTCACCTCGGTCGCCCCCATCTGCCACGCCTCGCGGACCCGGTCGGCGATGTCGTCCAGGGTGAGGAGATACGGCGTGCCGCGCAGGTTGAGCGACAGGGGGCCCTTCGAGAAGCCGCAGAACCGGCACTTGAAGGTGCAGACGTTGGTGTAG
>CAYGLH010000361.1:0-830 GCA_964350535.1 uncultured Ilumatobacteraceae bacterium | reverse complement strand
TGCCCGATCGACGACCTCGTCGACGGTCAGAAAGTACCCTTCGTCTGATTTCGACGTCCGCGAAAATGCGCAGAAATGACAGCGCTTTGCACAGATGTTTGTAAAGTTGATGTTCCGGTTGGCGACCCACGTGACCGTGTCGCCGACGAGCTCGGCCCGGAGGCGGTCGGCCGATGCGGCGACGGCCTCGACCTCGCGACCGCGAGCGCCGAACAGCGTGATGATCGCCTCCTCGTCCAACTCCTCGTCGCCCTCGATCGCCCTGAGGACGTCCGCGACGGCGCCGGGGGGACACGTCGTCTCACCGCTCCCCGGCCCGATGAGGTCCGGAGGCGACGAGTCGGCGCCGGAGTACCAGGCGGTCGAGCGGTGGCCGACGAGCACGAACTCGGCGCCGTCGGCCACCGTGTCCGCCGCCGTGGTCTGCTCTGGCCAGAACTGTCCGGGGTCGTCGCGCGCCAGCCACTCGGCATCGGCGCGATCCATCACCGGGAAGTGCAGGGCCGGGTCGATCCACCGGTCGCGATGCCGCACGAACTCGGGGTAGGCGGTCAGGCGCGGCGCCAGGGTGAAGCCGGCCCGCTCGGTCACCTCGCGCAGGCGGTCGAGGTCGGGCCACGGCCGCTCGGGGTTGACGTGGTCGGCGGTGACGGGCGAGACGCCGCCCCAGTCGTCGATGCCGGCGGCGAGCAGCGACCCGAAGTCGTCGGAGAGGTTCGGCGGCGCCTGCACGTGGACCTCGGGTGGCAGCACCAGTCGAGCGACGGCGATCGCCCACAGGTAGTCGTCGCTCGGGCAGGCCCGCACCCCACGCATCGCCGTGCGCAGCT
>CAYGLH010000360.1:0-3731 GCA_964350535.1 uncultured Ilumatobacteraceae bacterium | reverse complement strand
GACCGTGACCACGCCGTCCTTGCCGACCTTGTCGATGGCGTCGGCGATGACCTGGCCGACCGAGCTGTCGGCGGCCGAGATCGTGGCGACGCTGGCGATGTCGGACTTGTCGTCGACGTCCTTGGACTGGTTGCCGATCGACTCGACGGCGGCGGCGACGGCCTGCTCGATGCCGCGCTTGATCGACATCGGGTTGGCGCCGGCGGCCACGTTCTTCATGCCGAGGCCGACCATCGCCTGCGCGAGCACGGTGGCGGTGGTGGTGCCGTCACCGGCGATGTCGTCGGTCTTGGTGGCGACTTCCTTTACGTAGAGCACGGTCTGGCCGACTTCGATGTCGACCGCGATGAGCTCGCCGGAGGACTCGGCGCGCTTGCCCGGGCCGACGGCCAGGACCTCGCCTTGCTGCGGCTTCTCCTTGGCGGTGTCGGGGATCACGAGACCAGACGCGGTCTGGGTCTCAGCCTCGTTGGGGCGGACCACGATGCGGTCCCCCAGCGGCTTCAGGTTCATGGTGTCGAGCCTCCGTTGGCTGTGTTCATGAGGTGGTGGATGTGGACCCGGGCGTTAGCACTCGCCCCGGGCGACTGCCAATGTTACGCCCGACACGTCCTCGTTGGCAACCGCCCCCCGAGAGTGCTAACCCGCCGGTCGCCTCCGGTTCACCCTCCCGCTCCCGTTCTCGTGAACACCTGCGGGCGAGGAACCAACAGATGTTCACGAGATCGGGCGCCCAACGGCCTCGACGGAGCGGTGCAGTACGATCGCGGGCATCGAGTGAGGGCGTTGCCGGCAGCTCCGACACACGGACACGTTTCCGAGGAGCAGCCATGCCCCGCCTCTCACCCGCCCTGATGGCCACGATCGCGACGCGCCATGGGGTCGTCACCACCGCCGAGCTGCTCGCCGACGGCGTCGCGCATGGGGCGATCCGCAACCTCGTGCGCGGTCGGACGCTCTGCGCCATCCACTCCGGGGTCTACCGCCTCGCCACCAGCCTCGACACCTTCGAATCGCGATGTGTCGCCGCATGCCTGGCCGACCGTGAAACGCTGATCACCGGGCTCGCCGGCGCTCGCCTCTGGGAGTACCGGCACACCCCGCGCGTGCACGTGCCCGAGGTCCTCGTCGCCCACGACCGCACTCCCCTGACGCGAGGTGTCCGACTGCGCCGGACGAACGTGCTCGACCACGAGGACATCGTGAGTCGGCCCGACGGCATCCGGGTCGCCAGCCCGCCGCGCACCTGGTTCGACTGCGCGGTCCACCTCGACGACGAGCGCTTCGAGAAGGTGACGGAGTGGGTGCTGGACAAGCACGTCGGTGTCCCCGTGCTCTGGCGCACGGTGCGGCGCCTCCAGGCCCGAGGACGACCCGGACTGGCGCGGGTCCACCGGGTCATGTCGTCGCGCTCGGACTGGCAGCGTCCCGCCGGCTCAGGCAACGAACTCGACGTGTTCAAGGCGCTCGCCGCACGAGGTGTCGGACCGCTGGTGCGGCAACATGCGCTGAAGCTCCCGAACCGAGTGACGATCCACCCCGACGTCGCCGTCCCGGACATCCGGTGGGCGGTCGAGGTCGACCACGTCACCTGGCACGGCGGACGCTTCGATGCCCAAGCCGACAAGGCTCGTGACCGCCTGGCGCGCCGCATCCGCTGGCAGGTCGACCGGGTCACCGACCTCGAGCTGAAGGAGTCGTTCGCCGCCACGATCGACGACCTCGTCGAGCTCTTCCACCTGCGCCAGGCCGAGGTTTGCGGCCTCGCCCGCCCGATCTCGTGAACATCTGTAGGCCAGGAGCCACCAGATGTTCACGAGGTCACAGAGGATTCGCGAGGACGGTGCGGAGGAGCGTCAGGGTTTCGGCGAGCGGGAGGCCGATGACGTTGGTCACGCTGCCCTCCACGCCTGCGACCAGCGCACCACCGGCCCCCTGGATGGCGTAGGCGCCGGCCTTCCCGAACGGCTCACCCGTGGCCACGTACCAGTCGATCGTGGGATCGTCGAGCCCGACGAATCGGACGGTCGTCGTGACGACGTCGGTGCGCGATGCCTCGCCCAGCCCAGTCGCGGCGTCGCTCGGCCGGGTTCGCCCGGTGTCGAGGTGGGTCGGCCCCGCGATCGCCACGGTGACGCCGGTGTGCACTCGATGGTCGCGCCCGGACAGCGATCGGAGCATCCGTCGAGCGTCGACGCCATCGGTGGGCTTGCCGAGTGCCGCGCCGTCGACGGCCACGGTCGTGTCGGCGCCGATGACGACCTCGCCCGGGACCGGCGACGCGGCTGCGGCCTTCTCCACCGACAGTCGGCGGACGTAGTCGACAGGCGACTCACCCGTCCGCACCGACTCGTCGATGTCCGCCGGCCGCACCTCGACGTCGAGCCCGAGCGACCGCAACAGCTGCACCCGGCGCGGCGAGGCCGACGCCAAGACGATCCGGACGCCGGGCGGCACCTCGATCACCCCTGCGACCTCCCCCCTCGGCCCGATCTCGTGAACATTCGAAGGTGTCTCGCCGACATGTGTTCACGAGGTCGGTCGGGGAAGGCCACGCGTCAGCCGCCCGACATGGCCAACACGTGGCCGTCGTCGGGCACCGAGAGGTCGTCGGCCAGCGCCGTGCGGGTGCGCTGGCGGTCGTCGATCCAGCCCTCGGGCAGCGCGACCTTGATCGGGCCGTTGGTGTGGCCGCGCTTGATCCGCTCGCCACCCTCCACGATCTCCGCGCTGGCGTCGAGACCGGCGAGCAGGTCCTCCAGCTCGGTCAGCGTCGCCACGTGGGAGAACCGACGGCGGGCATCGGACCCGACCGGGTAGCCGCTCATGTACCAGCCGGTGTGCTTGCGGAAGTCGCGCATCGCGTGGTTCTCGCCCATGTGGTCGGCCAGCAGGCGGGCGTGGTCGAGCATGACCTCCATCACCTCGCCGAGCGAGCGGCTCGCCGGGGCGGGGCGTCCCGACAGCACCTCGACGAGGTCGCCGAAGAGCCACGGTCGACCGAGACAGCCGCGTCCGATCACGACACCGTCGCAGCCGGTGGCGGCCATCATCCGCACGGCGTCGGTCGCCTCCCAGAGGTCGCCGTTGCCGAGCACCGGGATCGAGCCGACGGACTGCTTCAACTCGGCGATCGCCTCCCAGCGGGCCTCGCCCGAGTAGTGCTGCTCGACCGTGCGGGCGTGGAGCGCGATCGCCGCGACGCCCTCTTCGGCACACACCTCGCCGGTGCGGGTGTGGGTGAGCCAGTCGTCGAACAGCCCCATCCGGAACTTGGCGGTGACGGGGACGCCGTACGGCGACGCGTTCGACACCGCCGCCCGCAACACCGCCCGCAGCAGTTCGGGCCGGGCCGGGACCGCGGCACCGCCGCCGCGGCGGGTGACCTTGGCCGCCGGGCACCCGAAGTTCAGGTCGATGTGATCGACGCGCCCGGCGTCGCACAGCGCCCGCACGGCTGCCCCCATGATCTCGGGGTCACTCCCGTAGATCTGCTGGCTGCGCGGGAACTCGTCGGCGGCGAAGCTGATCATCCGGTCGGTCTTGGCGTTGCCGTGGACGACCGGCGTCGCCATCACCATCTCGTTGACGTACACCAGGCCGGGCGCGAACCGCCGGCACAACGTGCGGAACGGCGCGTTCGTGACGCCCGCCATCGGGGCGAGCAGGACAGGAGCGGACAGCTCGTGGTCACCGATCCGGAACGTCATGACCACCCCACGGTATCGGCG
>CAYGLH010000359.1:0-3738 GCA_964350535.1 uncultured Ilumatobacteraceae bacterium | reverse complement strand
CGACGGCGACCTCGATGACCTGCGACGTCGCCGGATCGTTCACGTAGACGTGGTCGCCGGTGACGGCGAGTTGCCGGTACGGCTGGTCAGGGTCACCCTCCTCGAAGGCGGTGATGACCGGAACCGTTGCAACGACGGCGTCGGTCGCCGGGTCGACGAGATGGATGGATCCGTCGATGGTCAGCACGAGCAGATCACCACCGTCGGTGAACGCGACGCCGAGCGTGGCGATCGGCACGCCCATGTCGATCGATCGGGTCGTGCCGGCGACCGGGTCCGCGATCAGCAGGTGCCGACTGCCGAGCGGCGCCGCCAACAGGCTCTGGTCAGGTGCCGCCTGCAGGATCCACGCGCGAGCAGCGCCGAACCCGTACGGGTCCTCCTCGTCGACCGCCGGGTACGTGAGGTAGCTGCTGGTCCAGGTGCCTGCGTCCTCGCTGACGAGCAGGATGTTCTCGCTGCACGCCACGGCGGCGCCGGTGGCGGTGCTGGCCTCGCCGTGGGTCGAGGGGCAGTCGAACTGCGCTTGGACGACGCCGTCGGTACCGTTGACGCCGACGACGTTGGGCATCTGCTCCATGTCCGGCGTGGGCACGGTGACGACGTACGCGCCGTGCGTGGGCACAGCGAACCCATGGTGGGGAGCGCCGGTCGGCACCTCCGCCGTGACGGTGACGTCGCCGTCCTCGAGCGTCTCCTCAGCGATCACCAGGGCGACGCCGGTGCCGTCGAAGTACAAGGCGTTGAGGTTGTCGTGGCTGATGAGGTGTGTCGGATTCGGGCCATCGACCTGGCCCATCACCACCGGGGCGGACGTGTAGTGGTGGAAGTGGTCGCCGTGCGGCTCGGACCACACGCCGGTGTCGACGACGGTGACCCCATCGTCGTGTCCCGCCAGGAGGAACCGGCCCGACTCGGTGATCGCGGAGTTGAAGCCTGCCGGCGCGTCCAAGTCGAGCGAGGCGCTCGTGCCGTCGGCGAGGTCGATCAGGTCGAGCAGTGGCTGCTCGTGGGCGCCGACGACCAGCAGGCGGCGTGGCTCGTCGACCTCGACCGGGTCGGCAGCCGCCTCCTCGACGGTGGCGTCGTCCTCGGCGTGATCATGGTCGTGGTCGTCCTCGTCGTGGTCGTGGTCGTCCTCGTCGTGATCGTGGTCCCGCGCCTCTTCGTCCTCGTGATCGTGGTCGTCCTCGTCGTGGTCGTGATCGTCCTCGGGTTCCGAGGTCGCGGTCGTCGAGGTGGTCTCGGCGACGGTCGACGTCACCGCCGCGTCCGTGGCGGCGGGATCGTCGTCAGAGGAATCATCCCCGCACGCTGCCAGCGCGGCGAGCAGGAGCACGGGAAGGCCGAGGAAGATGGGTGATCGAGCGCGGCGGCTCGTCGCAGATGGAAGCATGCATGGAACGTATCGAGAACAAGACTCATTCGCAATATGCGAATCGCGTCCGGTTCGCGTTGTCTCACCTCACGCGGCGCGGCAGTCGGCGCAGACGCCGATGATGTCGACCCGATGGTCGGTGAGCTCGAACCCGGCGTCCTGCGCGGCGCTGCCGAGGTAGCGCTCGATGCTCCGCTCCGCTCGCGCAGGAAGGCTGACATCGACGACGGAGCTGCAGTCCTGGCACACCAGGTGGTGATGGTGATCATCGGTGACCAGCTCGCTCAGCTCGTAGTACGACTTCGTGTCGCCAACATCCACGCGGGTGACGAGTCCGGCCTGCTCCATGACAGCGAGGTTGCGGTAGAGCGAGCTCTGCACCAGACCCGGCGAGTGCTCGAGGATCATCGGCATCGTGGCCGGCGCGCCGATCTCGGCGAGAAGATCGACGAGACCCTGACGGCCCCTGGTGTACCGGTGGCCGGCAGCGGTCATCTGACGGCGGGCGATGGTGTGGAGCTCAGCGGACACGAGAATGAGAATAGCTGAGAATAGGCGACGACACGGCGAGAAGATCGTCGCTCATCGGGAACACCAATCAGAATCGTTCTTGTTAGGCTTGGTCCACATGCTCGTGAACCAGAACGCGCCCTCAGGTCCCCTCGGTCGAACGATGCGGCGGTCGGCCGCAGCGCTGGCGTGCACCGCGCTCGTGCTCGCAGCCTGTGGCGACGACGATGACGATTCGTCCTCCACGGACACCGCCGCTGGCGGGAGTGAGCCAGCCGCAGCCGCCGGCGGCGAATCCCTGAGCGCGGTCGCGCAGTTCTATCCGTTGATGTTCGCCACCGAGCGCGTCGGCGGCGACGACGTCGATGTCACCAACATGACCCCGGCGGGCGCCGAGCCACACGATCTCGAGCTGACGCCCCAAGACATGACCACACTGGTCGATGCGACGATCGTGGTGTACCTGTCCAACTTCGCGCCGGCGATCGATGATGCCGTCGGCGAGCTCGACGCGAGCCAGATCTTCGATGCTGCTGAGTACGCACGCCTCGACCTCGAAGGCGGCGACCACGATCACGACCACGAAGACGAAGACGCCCACGACCACGACGACGAAGAGGCCCACGACCACGAGGACGAAGACGCCCACGAAGACGAAGAGGCCCACGACCACGAAGACGAAGACGCCCACGACCACGGTGGTGCGGATCCACACTTCTGGCTCGACCCCATCCGCCTCGCCGATGTGGCGGACGCACTCGCGGTGCAGCTGGGAGAGCTCGATCCCGAGCAGGCAGCGGCATACACCGAGCGGGCGGCAGCGCTGCGCACCGAGCTCGAAGCGCTCGACGCAGAGTTCGCCGAAGGATTGGCCGAATGCGAGAGCCGTGAACTGGTCACGAGTCACGAGGCCTTCGGCTACCTCGCCGAGCGGTACGACTTCACACAGGTCGGCATCGCCGGGTTGAGCCCGAACAACGAACCGTCGACGGCGCAGCTCGCCGAGGTCACCGACTTCGTCAACGAGCACGACGTGCAGACGATCTACTACGAGACCCTGGTCGATCCCTCGATCGCCGAGACGGTCGCCGCAGAAACCGGCGCGTCCACCGCCGTGCTCGACCCGTTGGAGGGGCTGTCGGACGACTCCCCCGGATCGGATTACTTTGAAGTGATGCGCTCGAACCTGGAGGCCCTGCGCGAGGGACAAGGCTGCACGTGAGCGAGCCCGTCGTCGTCCTCGACGACGTCGCGTACGGCTATCAGCGCGACGTTCGGGTACGGGCGACGTGTCGTATCGAGGCCGGCGAGGTCGTCGCCGTGCTCGGCGCCAACGGAGCGGGCAAGTCGACCCTCGTCAAGGGACTGCTCGGGATCTGCGACCAGCTGGGCGGCCGGGTCGAGTGGTTCGGCTCGACCAACGGGGGGCGCGGAGCACGCCGGCGGATCGGCTACGTGCCGCAGCGCTCCTTGGCAGCGTCCCCGATCCCATCGACGGTGTCCGAGCTCGTCGACTCGGGACGCGTCGCCACGCGTGGCGTGTTCGGACGCCGCACCACCGCAGACCGCGAGGCGGTCGCAGACGCGATCGCCGCCGTCGGGTTGTCCGACGACGCGCACCGACGCGTCGCGTCCCTGTCGGGCGGCCAACAGCGGCGCGCGCTGGTCGCGCGCGGCCTCGCCGGTGGGGCCTCGGTGCTGATCCTCGACGAACCGCTGGCCGGGGTCGATGCGGGAAGCCAGCTCGACATCGCTACGACGCTGCGCTCGCTCTTGGAACGCGGCGTGACGCTCGTGATCGTGCTGCACGAGCTCGGCCCGCTCGCCGACCTGATCACCCGGACGATCGA
>CAYGLH010000358.1:0-3745 GCA_964350535.1 uncultured Ilumatobacteraceae bacterium | reverse complement strand
GGATAGATGTTGGATTGCCACCGGATCGGCGGATCTCGGAGGCTGCGAACGGTACGTTCTACCTGGTAGATCGAGTGGGGCGACCGGGGCTCGAACCCGGGACCGACGGATTATGAGTCCGCTGCTCTGACCGACTGAGCTATCGCCCCGAAGCCGCCACGATAGGCCCGGGGTCGGGTCGGCACTCAGAACTCCCGGCGGGAGCCGGGCTACTCGGCGGTCGGAGCGTCCTCGCCCGCTGCGGCCATCATCGCCTCCATCACCTCGGCCATCATCTGGCTTCGCGGTGGCATCCCAGGGATCTGCTCCGGGCGTTCCGGATCGTCGCCCGCGCTGATCTGGTCGAAGCGGTCGCGCACCGGATCGAGGAACTCGGGTGTCGGGAAGACCCAGTAGCGCTCGTCGCGGATCGCCGCGAGCACATGGTCGGCAACCGCTGCGGGTGTCGCGCCTTCGTCGATCGCCCGCCGGACGTAGTTCCGGCTGATCTCGGAGATCGGATCGACGTCGGGCGCCGGCCCGTACTGGTCGGGCCAGTTGCGATCGGACTCGACGATCCCGGTCTTCACCCACCCCGGGCAGAGGCAACTGACCCCCACCGGCATCTGTGCGTCGCGCATCGTGTGGTACAGCTGCTCGGTGATGGCAACCACCGCATGTTTGCTGGCGTCGTAGGCCGGGGCGAAGCCTGGGTACAACCCGGCGATCGACGCCGTGTTGACGATGTGCCCGCCGCCCGACGCCACGAGATGCGGCAGGAACGTGCGGACGCCGTACACGACACCCCAGAAGTTGACCCCCATCACCCACTCCCACGATTCGAGGGGCCCGAGCCAGGGGTCACCGGCACCGGACACCCCGGCGTTGTTGCACACCACGTGCACGCCGCCGAAACGATCGAGCGTCGCCTGCGCCAAGGCTTCGACCTGGGCGCGATCGCTGACGTCGGTGCGAACCGCCAACGTGTCCACACCCTTCTCCCCGATCGCCGCTTCTGCGGCCTCGAGGGCGTCGTCCTGCACGTCGGCCAGCACGAGCGAACAGCCAGTCTCAGCGAACGCCTGGCTGAGCGCCAGACCGATCCCACTGCCTGCCCCGGTCACGACCGCGACCTTGCCATTCCCCAGTTCCATCCCCGTTCCCCTTCGATCGTCGTCGGTGCGCCGACCGTATCCCGACCGGGCGGAGCGAGCGGAGCCGGAACGCGAAACGAGGCCCCGGCGACGGGACCTCGTTCGGGTGGCTCCGGGGGTGGGGCTCGAACCCACGACAAATGGATTAACAGTCCATCGCTCTGCCAGCTGAGCTACCCCGGAAGGGCGACCGATGACGTTACCGCCTCGATCAGCGCCATGACACGGCGGTGCAGCAAGTTGTCGGAATACCGGACGCTGGGACACCCGTGCTCATGCTTGCTACGACGCGTCGTCTCACGACGGCGCGCCCGGTAGGGCTTGGTGAACTGAGCCGGCGGGATGGACAGAAGTCCTGACCAGAAGCGCGTGGCTGCTCCGAGATCCAGCCCCTCGTGGAGGTAGATGCGGACGCGCAGCCGCGACTCGTCGATCTGAAAACAACGCCGGAGCCATGTCACGAAGAAGAGCAGAACATCGGGCGCCGTGTTCGCCAGGCCGACCCCGCGCCCCTCGGTCTTGAAGCCTTCGCCCAAGTAGAGCGCAAGGCCGAAGGCCATGAACTCTCGCTCACTCAGAGAACCCACGTACGAACGTGCATCTCGGCGACACTGCTCGATCTCCTGAATCCGGCGGATCTCTGCCGGGTGCGGCTTCCGCGGCCCGTAGTAGGGCCCTCGTTCGCGGCTGACGGCGGCAACGTCACGGACCCACACCGAGACTGAGGACTTGCTGACGCTCAACACTGCGGCGATGTCTTTGAGGGTCCACCCGTCTGCCCGCAGGCGTCGGGCCTGCTCACGCTCCTGACTCTTTCCTTGGTAGCCCACATCACCATCGTGACGAAGGGGTGTGGCACCTGCGCCGACTACTCGACTTCGAGGAACTCGCGGAGGCGCTGGGAGCGTTGGGGGTGGCGGAGCTTGGCGAGGGTCTTCGCCTCGATCTGGCGGATGCGCTCGCGGGTGACGCCGAACTCGCGACCGACCTCCTCGAGCGTCTTGGCCTGCCCGCCGTCGAGGCCGAACCGCAACCGGACGATCTCCTGCTCGCGTTCGGACAGCTCGCCCAGCACCTCCCCCACCGCCTTGGACAACATCACCCTGGTCGCCGCGTCGGCTGGGCCGTCGACCGAGTCGTCCTCGATGAAGTCGCCGAGGGTCGACTCGTCCTCTTCCCCGACCGGAGAGTTGAGCGACAGCGGATCCTGCGAGTACCTCAGCAGCTCGCGCACCCGGTCGGGCTCGAGTTGCACCCGCTCGGCCAGCTCGTCGATCGTGGGCTCGCGCTCGAGCTCCTGGTGCATCTGGCGGTTGGCGCGCGTGACGCGGTTCATGTGCTCGACCATGTGCACCGGGATGCGGATCGTGCGCGCCTGGTCGGCGATCGAGCGGGTGATCGCCTGGCGGATCCACCAGGTGGCGTACGTGGAGAACTTGAAGCCCTTGGTGTAGTCGAACTTGTCGACCGCCCGCATCAGCCCGAGGTTGCCCTCCTGGATCAGGTCGAGCAACTGCATGCCGCGGCCGGAGTACCGCTTGGCGATGCTGACGACGAGCCGCAGGTTGGCCTGCGTGAGCTCGCTCTTCGCCCGCTCGCCGCGGTTCACGGCGCGCATCAGCAGGCGGGCCTCGGCCGGATCGAGGGTCCGGCCCTCCTCCTCGCAGCGATCGATCGTGCCGGCGGCGATCTGGCCCTCCTCGATGAGCTGGGCGAGGCGCCGCTCGTCCTCCGCCGTGAGCAGGTCGACCTGGCCGATCTCGCGCAGGTACATCCGCACGCCGTCGGCGCTGCCACCCTCACCGCGCGGTGAGGCCTTCTTGCCGCGACGCTTGCGTCGCCGGCTGAGCAGCCGCTCGACCTCCTCGTCGCCCTCGGCGCCCTCCATCACGACCTCGCGGCGGAGGCCCGACGGCGTGTCGTCGACGTGGTCGACGGCGTCGTCGATGGTGATGCCGAGCGCCGACATCTGGTCGGTGACCTGGGCGAGCACGTCGCCCGTGAGCTCGACGTGGCGCAGCACGCGCGTCAGCTCCTCGGCGTGGAGCTCGCCCGCCGCACGTCCGCGCTCGACGAGCGCAGCCCATTCGTCCGCGTCGACCCCCGGCAAGGGGGTCGGCAACTGCGAATTCGGTTCAGCAGGTTGCTGGCCCATCTCCCCCAGATCGGTGTTCGGTGCGGTCGTGGAGCCAAACTAGCAACGACTCGGCCGCCGCCTGAGCGAGTTCCCACTCGAGTTCCTGCAGGGCCTCGATGTCGAGCCGCGCCCGCGTCGACTGCTCGATCTGCGCCGGGTCGACCATCCCCGTACCGCGCCGCAGCTCGCGGCGCGCGGCGGCGCTGATCAACGTCCTGATCTCGGTCTCGGCATCGAGGTCGAGGTCGGCGATCGCCGCCCGTTCCAGTACCTCTCGGGCATCCGGGTTGACCAGCTCGAGCGCCTTGGTGAGGTCGCCGTCGGCCTCCGCGAGGGCCAGGAACGCCATCCGATTGGCGTCGTCGTCGAACAGTGCCTCGACGAGCCACGAGGCGATCACGTCCCATTCCTGCACGAGCAGGACCAACGCAGCGAACTCGGCGTTCTCCATCCGTCCGCGCTGGCGGCGCTCCTG
>CAYGLH010000357.1:0-3776 GCA_964350535.1 uncultured Ilumatobacteraceae bacterium | reverse complement strand
AGGCGTAGAGCGCGATGTCGTAGTGCGAACGCGTCAGCGGTGGCGCCGGCGGCAGGATGACATCAGCGAAGCGCGTCGTCTCATTGAGGTACGGGTCGATGCAGATCAGCACGTCGACCGCCTCCAGCGCCCGCTCCACCTCCTCCGAGCTCGGGATCGAGCGGGCGACGTTCCCGGCGAAGGTGATCAGCCCACGGATGCGGCCGTCTCCGGGTTCGAGGATGTCCTCGGCCAGGCACGCGGCAGGAAGTTCGCCGAGCAGCGCCGGCGCCCGCCGGACCCGACTGCGATGCGGGCCCGGGCGCATGCGCCGGGCGCGCGTGGGCTTCGGGAGGGTGGTGCGCGAACCGACCGCCGGCGTGGTGAACATCGCACCGCCGGCGCGGTCGAGATTGCCGGTGAGCACGTTGAGCAACTGAATCGCCCAACTGGACGACGGCGGTCCGCGCAGTGATGAGCCCATCGGCGAGCGGGCCGACGACGCCAGGATCGACGCCGCACGGCGTGGCGACGGCGCCGGGCGTGAACGGGCTCACAGCGGATCGGACGGCGTCGAGGTCGTCGACCTTGCCCGCCGCGTTGCCGAGGTCGATCGCATCGCGCACGAACAACTCGCGCACGACCGAGAGGAGCAGCATCGCGTCGGTGCCCGGTCGGATGGCGATGTGGCGGTCCGCCGCGCGTGCCGTGCGGGTGGTCGCAGGATCGATCACGACGACCGACCCGCCGCGATCGCGGATCGCCCGGATGCGCTGGGGATACCGCGGACCACCACCGAGGCTGCCGTTCGAGACGAACGGGTTGGCGCCGACGATCACCATGTGATCGGTGCGGTCGACGTCGGCGATCGGCACGGCCGTCGGTCCTCCGTACATGAGCGTCGCCGCGAGCGTCTGCGGCATCTGGTCGATCGTCGACACGGAGTACTTGTTGGGTGTACCGAGGGCCGCCTCCAGCGCCGGCTGCAGGATCGTGCCCGCGAAGTTGTGGCCGGACGGGTTCCCGGTGAACAGGGCGAGCGCGGAGCGGTCGCCATCGAGGTGGGGACGGAGGAGCCGATCGACCTCGGCGAACGCCTCGTCCCAGCCGACGACCTCGAGTCGTCCGTTCCTCCTGATGCGGGGTTCGAGCAAGCGATCCGGGTCGGCGTCTAGCGCGCCGATCGCTGCGCCCTTCGCGCAGAGGTACCCGGAGCTGTACGTGTCGAAGGCGTCGCCACGCACGGATGCCACGGTGCCGTCTCGTCGTACCTGCAGCGCGAGCCCGCACGAGACCTCGCAGATGTGGCACGTGCGGATCGCCTGCCGGTCGTCGGCGTCGATCGTTCGGTCCGTCGACATGGTCGTCTCCCACTCGGGCTTGCCAGAATAAACTAGGGACGCTAGCTTATGTCGGGGTCCAGCGCCAGACACCGGGTGCGGGAACGATTGAAGGAGTTCGAGCGTTGGAGTACAGCTTTCGCAAGCATCGTCTCGTCGGCTTCTACGACGCCGGCGACGAGTACTGGGAGGCGCTCGAAGATGGCGTCTTCCGGCTCAGCCGGTGCGCTGGCTGCCATCGCTGGAACTGGGAGGCGCGCAACGGGTCACCGACCTTCCGGTGCGGTGAGTGCGGATCATGGGACGTGGTGTGGGACGAGGTCCAACCGGAAGGCACGGTCTATGCCTGGATCCGGACGAACCAGCCCTTCCCGGGTGTCATGGAGGTGGCCGACGACGTTCCCTACGTCTCCCTCGAGGTGGAGGTCGGTGGCGAAGGAGGGCCGCGTGTCGTCGGACGACTGCGCGGCGACGAAGAAGGCTTGCACGTCGGCGCGCATGTGCGCGGAACGATCGACCCGCCATCGCCCAAGACCAAGGGGTACCCGTCGCTGTGGTGGTCCCTGAGCAACTGATGCCCGTCACCGGCGGAGAGGACACCGAGACATGAGCAAGATGCGAGGAACGGCCGCGATCGTCGGTATCGGTCAGACGCCGTGGTACAAGCGGGCCACCGCGCCCGATCCGGAGATGAAGCTGGCCATGCGGGCGGTCGTCGCGGCTGCGGAGGACGCCGGTATCGATCCGAAGGAGATCGATGGCTTCGTGTCCTGGGGCTCGGAGAACAACGCCGGCCAACTGCTGATGTCGGGACTCGGCATGCGCGAGCTGAGGTTCGGGGCATTGATGTGGATCCACGGCGGAGGCAGCGCTGGCGCGATCGGACTCGCGGCAAGCGCGATCGCCACCGAACAAGCCGAGGTCGTCGTGGTGATCCGGGCGATGGCGGAGAAGGATCCGAACTCGCGCCTGATGACCGCCGTGTGGCAGGGGGTGGAGCCACCGTTCCAGCGGGTGCACGGGATGAGCGCTCCGGCACAGAACTTCGCGATGGGGGCCTCCCGCCTGCTCGAGGGCGACGGCCTGCCCCGATCGGCGATGTGGGCGCTGGTACAGGCGTCGTACTTCCACGCCAGCCGCAATCCGGCCGCCTATGGCCGGAACATGGACCTCGACCTCGACGGGTACCTCGAGTCGCGGAGCCCGGTCGAACCGCTCCACCTGTTCGACAACAGCCGCGAGAACGACGCTGCCATCGCCCTGATCCTCGTCTCGGCCGAGCGCGCCAAGGATCTCCGTCAGAAGCCCGCCTACGTGCTGTCCTCCCCAATGGGACGCTACGGCGGACGCGACCTCTGCGAGAGCCAGGACCCCGACGGCCGGACCACCGCGGGCTTCCGGTCGGTCGCCCATCGGTGTTGGGAGCAGTCCGGGTACGGGCCCCAGGACGTCGACGTCGCCCAGATCTACACAAACGCCAGCAGCGCCGCCGTGAACGCCGTCATCGACCACGGCTTCTGCTCGTGGGACGACGTGGCGGAGTTCATGCAGTTCGAGAACCTCGTCGCCCCCAGCGGTCGCCTCCCCCTCAACACGGCAGGGGGCGACCTCGCCGACGGATTCATCCACGGTGCCGGCAACAACGCCGAGGCGGTCCGTCAGATCCGCGGAACGTCGGCGAATCAGGTGCCGGACGCTCAGTTGTCGCTGGTCTGTGGTGGGCCGAACGACCACTTCGTCAGTACGACGCTGCTCGGGAGCGAATCGACGCTGTAGCGGCGGCCGCGGTCGAGCTTCTGCCCGGCATCTTGGCGGCCGCGACCACGGCGGCAGCCTGGACCCAGAACGCGATCACGAACACACGGTTGTACGACGGCTGGGCACGCGCAGGCTCGACGGCCGCGGGAGCGACCTCGCCGAGTTGTGCAGCGATGACTGCGCCGAGGACCGCGATGCCGACCGCTCCGAAGAACTGACGTGCCATGTTCGTCACGACGCTCGACTGGGCCACGTATCGAGGTTCGACGCTGTTTATTGCCGCGACGGTGGTCGGGACGTACGCCAGTCCTGTTCCCGCCCCCTGCACCACGAGCGCGATGGCGATGTCGATCTCCGAGTCGTCGATCTGCACATGGGCCAGCAACCACATCGAGACCGCGACGATGGAGTCGCCCGTCATCGCAGGTGCGCGCGGTCCGACCCGGTCGGCCAACCAGCCGCCGACGGGCATCATCACCGCCACGCCGATCGCCGCCGGCGCGAGCAGCAGACCGACCTGCGCAGCGTCGAGATCGCGGACCACTTGTAGCTCGACGGGCAGGTAGGTCAGCTGTGCGTGCTGCGGGATGGCGATCAGTGCGGTGACGACCATCGTGGCGGCGAACGGGGTGCTGGCGAACATCCTCAGCTCGATGATCGGATCCCGGACGCGGAGTGAACGGCGGACGAGCACGACGA
>CAYGLH010000356.1:0-3835 GCA_964350535.1 uncultured Ilumatobacteraceae bacterium | reverse complement strand
GCGCTCGCAGGGCTCGAGCGCATGACGCGGGCTCGACTCGACGTGCTGTTGTCGTTGGGTGGCGCGCTCGACGCGTTCGCCGTCGCTGCGGGCGAGCGCGAGCCCCCGCCTGCGATCGAGGCGCTGTTCCGTCGCGACCCGTCGCTGCGCACCACCTGGCGTCGATCGGCGACACGCTCCACTCCTGCGCAGTGGGCCGAGCGGTGCGCCGAGGCCGGCATCGCCGCGCTCCGGCCGGGCGATGCCGACTACCCGCCCCAGCTGCTGGGCGACGCCGATCGGCCTCCGGTGCTCTTCTACCGGGGCGATCCCGGCGTCATCGACGCGCGCCGCGTGGGCATCGTCGGCACGCGCAACGCCACCCAGCGTGGGCGCCAGCTCGCCGCGCGGTTCGGGTGCGAGCTGGCCCAGGCCGGTGTGGTCGTCGTGTCGGGGCTCGCCAAGGGCATCGACGGTGCGGCGCACCGCGGAGCGCTCGACGTCGACGGCGCCCACCCGGTCGGTGTGGTCGGCAACGGTCTCGATCGGCCGTACCCGCGCCACCACAGCGGTCTGTGGCAGCGGGTAGCCGAACGCGGCGTCCTGTTCAGCGAGTGGCCGCCCGGCACCCCGCCCGATGCGTTCCGGTTCCCGCTTCGCAACCGCATCTTGGCGGCGCTGGCCGAGGTGCTCGTGGTGGTCGAGAGTCGCGATCGCGGCGGAAGCCTGATCACGGCCCGAGAGGCCGCCGCTCGCGACGTCACGCTCATGGCGGTCCCGGGGTCGGTCGACAGCCCGGCGTCCTGCGGCACCAACCACCTGCTGGCCGACGGCGCCACGCCCGCGCTCGACACCGACGACATCCTCGTCGCCCTCGGGCTCGACGGCCGGCGCGCTGGTCGGTCGCGCTTCGACCCTCGGCCACTGCCGCGTGGACTGCGGGGCGAGCTGGTCGAGTACTGCCGGGGCGCGGCTCGCACGATCGAACAGGTGGCGCTCCGTCACGGCCTCGACCTCGCCGGCGCGGCGATCGAGCTCGCCCGGGCCGAGCGCGACGGGTGGCTGCGCGAGCGCGGCGGCTGGTTCGAGACGGTCGACGAGTGGTCCGATCTCGCGGGAGAGGCCAGCTGATGCTGGCGTCATGGCGGGTGGGTCACGGCGCTGGACGGTCGCGGCGCCGAGGATTGTCCGGCGAGCCGCTCCGGCGGTCTATACCATCGACTCGTGGACGACTGGCGCATCGATGGCTTCATCGCGTCGCTCACGGCGTTGTCCGACAACACCAAGCGCGCCTACGCCACCGATCTCCGCACGTTCGCCGACTGGTGCGCTCGCAGCCAGATCGCCGACCCGTCCCGGGTCAAGCGCACCACCGTGCGCCGGTACCTGGCGTTCCTCACCACCCGCCAGTTCGCCCGGCGCACCATGGCGCGCAAGATGGCGGCGCTCCGCCGGTACTACCGGTGGATGGTGTCGAACGGTCACGTGCGGCTGGATCCGACGTCGGGAATCAGCGTTCCCGCCGGCAACGGGCGTTTGCCGCGCGTCCTCGATCAGCGCGAGCTCACCGGCATGCTCGAGCCGGAGTCGTCGGCCGGATCCGACGACGAGCCCGACTGGCGGCGGGCGCGCGACGACGCGGTGCTCGAGCTGCTGTACGGCTCCGGGTTGCGTGTCGGCGAGCTGTGTGGGTTGCGTGTCGCCTCGGTCGATCTGGCCGCCGGCGCCGCCACGGTGTGGGGCAAGGGCAGCAAGGAACGGCGTGTGCCGATGTCCGCGCCGGCGGTCGCCGCGCTGGAGCGCTGGCTGACGCTGCGCCACGACGTCCTGTCGGCCGAACAGGGCGACGTCTTGTTCGGCAACGAGCGCGGTCGGCCCCTCACCCCGCGCGACGTCCGCCGGATCATCGACCGCCGCTCGCCCACGCCGACGCACCCCCACGCGCTCCGCCACAGCTTCGCCACGCGCCTCCTCGACGGCGGGGCCGACCTGCGCGCCGTGCAGGAGCTGCTCGGCCACGCCGACGTGGCCACCACGCAGCGCTACACGCACGTCAGTCGCGAGCGGCTGTCGGCCGCCTACCGGGAGTCGCATCCCCGGGCATGAGCGTCGTCCCGCACGATCCCGATCTCGAGGTCCACTGGGACCGATGGCTGCGGCGCTCGTCCGGGTCGTCGCGTGACCACCTGATCGTCCACTACAGCCCGCTCGTGAAGTTCGTGGCGGGTCGCGTCGGCGCCGGGCTGCCGTCCAGCGTCGATCCGGGCGATCTCGTCAGCTACGGGGTGTTCGGGCTGATCGACGCGATCGAGAAGTTCGATCCCGAGCACGGGGTGAAGTTCGAGACCTACGCGGTCCCTCGGATCCGCGGCGCCGTGTACGACGGGCTGCGCGAGCTCGATTGGGTGCCGCGATCGGTGCGCAACCACGCGCGCGACGTCGAGCGGGCCTTCTCCGAGCTCGAGCACTCGCTCGGCAGGTCGCCCTCCGACGAGGAGCTCGCCGCGCACCTGCGGATCAGCGAGCGCGAGCTCGATCGGCGGCTTGCGCAGATCGCATCGACCACCGTCGGTCCCCTCGATCGCCTGATGTCGGCAGGCAACGAGCCCACGATGGACGATGGGCCGGGATCGGAAGGGCCGGTGGCGCAGCTGGAGAGCCGCGAGCTGAGCGAACTGATGGCAGAGGAGATCGACCGGCTCCCCGACCGCGAGAAGCTGGTGCTCTCGCTGTACTACGACGAGGGCCTGACCCTCGACGAGATCGGCACCGTGCTCGACGTCACGAAGAGCCGGGTGTCCCAGATCCACACCAAGTCGGTGCTGCATCTCCGGTCGCGCCTCAGCGCCGCCGGTGTGCTCTGACGCACCCCAGCTCACGACGCGGCCCAGCCGCGCAGCGATGGAGGTGCAGCGATGCGCGCACGGAGGATCCGAACGAGGGCGGCGGCGATGGCCGTCGGGATGCTGGCGGCGGTGCTCGCCCAGCCGGCGGGCGTGGCGGCGAGGATGCCGTGCTGGACGCCGCCGGTGAGCGGCACGATCGTCGACGAGTTCCGACCCCCGGCTTGCCCGTGGTGCCCCGGCAACCGCGGCCTCGAGTACCGGACGCGACCGGGGAGTGCGGTGCGCGCCGTCGAGTCGGGAACGGTCACCTTCAGCGGTGTGGTCGCCGGGACGCGCTACGTCGTGGTCGCCGGTGCAGGCGACCGACTGGTCACCTACGGACGGCTCGCCGCGTCGCCGATCCGGCACGGTGCCCCGGTCGTGCGGGGCGCCCTCGTCGGTCGCTCCGGGACCGGGTTCTACTTCGGCGTCCGGCTGCATGGGGAGTACATCGACCCCGCTCCGATGCTCGGCGAGCTCGTCGGTCGCCGTCGCCTGATCCCCATCGACGGCGCCGCCCCCCGTCCGGCGCCGCCCGCCACCCTCCGCTGCGGACCCCCCACCCGCATCCCGCGATGAGCCACCTTCCGCCATGTCGGAGGTTCGCTCATCGGTGGTGGTGCTCGTGTTGTTGCGATGAGCCACCTTCCGCCATGTCGGAGGTTCGCTCATCGGTGGTGGGGTGGCGTCGGGGTGGGCGAGGGGACGGGGGATCGGGCAGATAGCATCGCCTCCGGCCTGTCACCGACCGGCTGGCTGCATCTGCAGCGCCCTCTGATCCAGATCCCGTCGACCGTTCAGCGGTCGCCTCGCCGAGGCGCCGATCGCCGGGATGAGAACCGCACAAAGGAGAACCACCATGGCCGTCATCACCATGCGGCAAATGCTCGAAGCCGGCGCCCACTTCGGTCACCAGACCCGCCGCTGGAACCCGAAGATGAAGCCTTTCATCTTCGGTGAGCGCAACGGCA
>CAYGLH010000355.1:0-3848 GCA_964350535.1 uncultured Ilumatobacteraceae bacterium | reverse complement strand
TCCTGCGGGGCCGGCGGCCGAGCACGAGCAGCGCGGCGCCCACAATGAGGGTGACTGCGCCGATCAGGGCGGTGGACCCGGCCGAGCCGCCCGTGTCGGGGAGCTGGTTGTGGATCGTCGTCGACGGCGGGACCGTGGTGGGCGGCGGTGCCGTGCTGACGTTCACGGTGGCGGTGGCCTGCGCGCTCGATTCGTAGGTCAGCCCGGACGCCGACCAGGTCGCCGTGCTCGTCATCGCCACGTCGGCCACGGCGGCGACCGTCGCCGCCGGCACGCCGAGTTGCACCGTGTCGATGCTCGCCCCCGGCAGCAGCTCGTAGTCGGCGTCGGACAGGATCGCGCCGAGCCGGTCGTCGGTGAGGGAGTGCACCTCGAGCGGCAGGCCGCCGGTGTTGGTGACGGTGTAGCAGTAGTACACCGTGCTGCCCTCGAGGACCGTGATCGTCGACGCCGTGCCACACGACGCCGGGTCGGTACCCACCGTCGTGGCGAGCGCGATCGAGGTGTCCGCGGTGCCGCGCACGAGGGGCGCCGCGGTCGGCGCGGCGAGGCCGACGTAGGCGGCGATGCTCTTGCCGCCGGGGTTGGCCTGGTTGGCGCCGGCGGCATCGTTGAGCCAGTTGTTGGCGAGCCACACGTTGCCGGACTGATCGATCACCACGCCGGTGTTGCGGGTCAAGCCGTCGTATGGGTACCCGTTGACGCCGGAGATCGGTTCGGCGGTGCCCACCCCTTGCGGACAGGTCGCCGGTTGGATGCCGCACAACTCGGAGAGGCGCTGCCGACCGAAGCTGGCGACCCAGATGTGGTCCTCGCCGTCGACGGCGATGCCCCACGAGTTCCACATCCCGCCTCCGGTGATCGCCGTCGCGCGCGCCGGGCTGCCGTCGGGGTTGAACCAACTGACCGAACCGAACACGTCGGGGATCCCACCGCCGTACGACGCGCACTGGGTGCTGAACGGAGCGCGCAGGTTGGCCACCCACTTGTTGCCGGCGCTGTCGACGGCGACCCCCATCGGTTGGTTGATCCCTGCGCCGGTGAACGGCGACCCGGGCAGGAGGCTCCCGTCGGGTCCGAAGCCGTACATCGCGCTGGCGCCGTTGGCGACCGCCCACGCGTTGGCCGCGTCGTCCATCGCCAGTCCGAACGGGGCGAGCATCCCGGGCACGGCGAGCTCGGTGGCCCGGTCCGGGTCGCCATCGGGGAACACGGTGACCGATCCACCGCCGCAGTTGGCGGTCCACACGTTGCCCTCGAGGTCGGCGGCAATGCCCTGGGGCTGGTTCACCCCGCCTGCCTCGTACCCGGTCGCCGGCGAGACGGCCATCCCGTCCGGGGTGAACTCCGAGAGCGTCTTCTCCGAGACCGCTTCGCTGCACCCGACCCCCCGGAACCCGAAGTTGGCCAGCCAGATGTTGCCGGTGGCGTCGAGGGTGATGCCGAAGCCGACGCCGTCGACACCGCCGCCGGGAAAGGCCTGCAGGTTCGACGGGCCGGTCCGCGTCGGGTCGAGCACCATCAGTTGCTTGCCCGCGCACGCCGGCGTGGTCGACTGCGCCTGGAAGGTGTAGTTGTTCCCGATCCACAGCTTGCCCTCGGCATCGATCGCGAACTGGCCGGGCCCGTCGAGCGTCTGGCCGTCGCCGTCGAACAACACCGTGACCGTCCAGGCGTCAGGTGCGGCGACGAGCGCCGGGGCGAACGGCGCCGGCGCGGACTGCGACAGTGCGTACAAGGCGGCGACGTTCGACGTCGGTACGTCGGCGATCCTGGCGATCGCCTCGAAGGTGTTCGTCGGCGCGGCTTCGCCGGCAGGCGTCGCTGCGGTGAGCAGCGCCGCGCAGTTCGTGATGTCGTCGACGCACGCCGCGATGGCGTTGGCGAGCGAGTTCAGTGCGGCGCTGCTGTCGGGATCCGGATCGGCGTTCAGGGCGTCGGAGATCGTCACACCGAGTTGGCCGGTCGTGACGTCGGCGAGGTGGGCCACGAAGTCGGACGCGTTCGGCAGGCCCGGCGCCGTGCCGGCGATGGCACCGCCGGCGCCGACGAACTGCGCGAGCGAGAATGCCGTTCCGACCGTGGTCAGCTCGTTGACCACGACGGACGCCGGGGGTGTTCCGGTGCCCAGGCCGGCTGCGAGCACGAACGTGGCGGGCATCGTGGTGCCGTCGTTCACGCCGCCTTCGGCGAGCACGTAGAGGACCGCGTCGTTGGCGGCCGGCTGATCGAACGTGATGGTGAACGCCCCGGTGGCGTCGGTCGTCGTGGTCCCGAGGGCGGTCGGCGCGCCGTCGCTCGCCAGGAACAGCGTCACGTCGCTGCCGACGACGGGATCCGAGTTCGCCTCGACCGTGCCCCCGAGCGTCGCCGCCGCTGCCGGACCGGCCGGCGCCACCACGAACGCGGCGACCGCACCGGCCACGATCCCTGCGGCTGCGATCAGCCGTCCCCACATTGTCATGGGCCCTCCCCACGATTCCGACCATCCCGTCGCCCCTCGACCCTAACCAGCCGCGCAAGCACGCGCGGGAGGCGGAGGCGGGTCGATGCGTCGGCGAGGAATGCCTCGGTCGCGGAGCGGCGGACACGTTCCTCGTCGGGCGGGAGCCCCCAGAGGTGCATCCCGTCCAGGGCGGCGGCTGAGACGTACGGGCCGTGCCGGACACGGCGCGGCGCACACCGGCCGGCCCGGCCGGATCGCTCAGTGTCCGCTCGGCGCTGCTTTGGCGTTCGATTCGGCCGCGATCACCACCGCGCCGAACAGCGTCACCGCGAGCGCACCCACGGCGACGCCCCAGTGCCAGAACGGATCGGAGTCGATCCGCTCCTCGAGAACGATCGCTCCCAACGTGACGCTGACGACCGGGTTGACGACCGACACCGTCGCCACGGACGTCACCAGCTCACCCGTCGCCAGCGAGACCTGTTGGAGGTAGAACCCGACGAGTCCGGCCGCCGCCATCACCCAGAACTCCCAGTCGGCGAGCACGGCGAGCCCATCGGCGTTCCACGCTTCCACGACCGGCTTCATCAGGGTTGCCGACACGCCGTACAAGACACCGGCGGTGGCACCGAACGTCGCCGCCTTGGCGTTCGCCCCACCCCGTTCGCCAACGGTCATCAGACCGAGGCAGATCGCGGCGGCGACGACGAGCACGACCAGCCAGTCGGACAGCGGCGCGTCGTCGACACCACCAGCGGGATCGCCGACGCCACTGAACGTCGCCAATCCGATGACGATGATCGCCGCGCCTGCGATGTGTCGGCGGGTGATCGTCTGGTTGGTCAGGAAGTAGCCGAGCGGAAGCGCCCAGACGATCGAGGTGACGAGCAGGGGTTGGATGATCGCCACCCGGCCGCGATCGAGTGCGGCGGCCTGGAGCAGGACGCCGAGGATCTGCGCTCCGAGGCCGAGGAGCCAGACCGAGTTGGTCAGCAGGCGGAGCATCCCCTTGGCGTCGCCGGCTTCGACGCCGGCCGCCATCGAGGCGCGTTGCCACAGCGTGGCGGCGAGCGCGAAGGAGACGGCGGCGATGACCGCGAGGAGTGCAGCGAGTTGGTCCATGACGTGATCCCGTGTGCGAGCCGAGCGCTACGCGTCGCGGCAGACGACGAGCCCGCGCCGATCGTGCACCATGTAGGCCACGATGACGGCCACGCCGAACCAACCCCACCCCGACATCGCGATCACATCCCTTTCGAACTCGTCATCGCCGTAGAGCGGCGCTACTGGCGGGCGACCGCGATGCGCATGCGCTCTTCGGGGTCGATGTAGTGGTCGTGGTCGTCGTCACCGAGGTCGAGTTGCACCCAGTGGAGCTTGCCGTTGAGCTTGCTCGTCGCCG
>CAYGLH010000354.1:442-3853 GCA_964350535.1 uncultured Ilumatobacteraceae bacterium | reverse complement strand
CTCATCGGCTACAACCCCAACTTCATCGCCGAGCAAGCCGCCGCCCTCGGCGCACCCTGGGCCCGCTACGCCGCCATCCGCGCCCGAACATGAGCCACCCGAACACGAGCCATCACCAACGAGTCCACCTTCGGCTTGCAGCCCTGCACATTGGACCCTGCGACCGCTGCGGACTCGAGGGGGCGGTGTCGTGGATCGAGCCGTGGCCGACCTTGGGCTGCGGTGCGAGGTCTGACCGGCGGTTCGCGGGATTGCCGATTCCGGTGCTTCCGACGCGACTGGGCCACCCTCACCCGAGCGTGTTCGTGTGCGCCCTACTTGGGGAGCCCAGCGTCGAAGTCGACCGTGAGCATCGACTGCATCAGGTGGGTGAGCGCGCCGACGACGTCGGTCGATCGGTCGCGGATCCAGATCGTCTGCAGTCCCATCGTCGCTGCGACGACGAGTTGTGCGGCGACGTCGGGCTGGAAGCCGTCCGCGAGCTGTCCGTCCTCCTGGATCTGGCGGAAGGCTCGGCGGAGCAGCTTGACGGCGAGGGTGTCGTGGCGGAGGAAGTGTTCGTAGGCCGGGTGGTCCGGCGAGCTGGCCTCTCCCGAGAGTGTCGTCTCGAGCTGGACGAGGCCGGGCGTGTTGCGGTTCCGTTCGATCTCGGCGAGCCAGGCGCGCAGCACGTCGGTCCCGTGCGGTGCAGGGCCTTCGCCAACCGCGATCGCCCGGTCGTCCCGCCAGCGCAGCACTGCTTCGAGCAGTTCGACTTTGGAGGGGAAGTGGTAGCGGATCGCGGCGTGGGTGATGCCGGCGCGATCGGCCACGTCGCGCAGAGCGCCGTCTCGGTATCCGGATTCGGAGAACACCTCGACCGCGGCGGCGACGATCTCCTCGCGGCGGCGCGCCGTCTTGGCGTACTCGCCACGCTGGCCGCTGGTCGTCATCGCGAGGACTCCGGCGCCGAGGTCATGTGCCGCATCGCGTCGAGCTTCTCACGGAGTCAGTCTTTCATAAATTTCTTCCAGACGGATGAATTTGATGCTACGGTACGCCTCGTCCGTGCCGGAATCTGAGGGGAGCGCTGCGGTGAGCGACGACAAGTACTTTGCCGCAATCGAGGGCCTCATGCGCGAGCCGGAGCTGCTCGTGCCGACGGGCGGTTCCGAGATCTTCCGGCGGTTGACGGCGCAGGCGGCCGACGGCGACTACGCCACGGTCGATGCGGCGGTCAGCGATGCCGAGGTCGATGGTCCGCACGGCCCCGTCCCGATCCGGATCTACCGGCCAGTGGCCGGGGAGCCAGCCAGCCCCGCCTTGTTGGTGTGGTGCCACGGCGGTGGCTGGCTGGGCGGCGATCTCGACATGCCCGAGGCCGACGCGACGGCGCGCGAGGTGTGCCGTCGGTCGGGCGCTGTCGTCGTCTCGGTCGACTACCGGTTGGCGCTCCACGGCGTGCACTACCCGGTCCCGCACGACGACGTGATGGCGGTGTCCCGCTGGGCGGCCGATCGACTCGGTGACTACGGGGCCGACCGACTCGTCGTCGGTGGTGCGAGCGCCGGGGCCAACCTCGCCGCAGGAGCGTGTCTGCGCCTCCGCGACGAGGATGTCTCGGTCGACGGTGCGGTGCTCGCCTACCCGGCGGTGCACGCGCTGATGCCGACCGCGTCGGACGAGCTGGCTGAGAAGCTCGAGCACCTCCCTCCCGCTGCGGCGTTCGCCGAGCCGATCTTCACCGCGATCACCGAGAACTATCTCGGCGCCCCGGCGGCCGAGGCCGACGGCTACGCGATGCCCGCCGTCGGCGAGTTCGTCGGGTTTCCTCGCGCGCTGATCATCAACTGCGAGTACGACGGATTGCGTGCCTCGGGCGAGGCGTTCGCCGCGGCATTGGCCGCTGCCGACGTCGATGTGCAGGTGTTGCTGGCCGAGGACGTACTGCACGGTCACCTCAATGCCCCCTGGTTGGCCCAGGCGCAGCAGTCCTACGCCGACATCGCGCGTTGGATCAGCTCGAGCCCGTCATGAGCGCATGGTCCGAGTTCGTCGAGGATGCGTTCGACGACCCGGCGCAGCGGATCGTCGACCTCGTCGTCGAGGAGAACGACGCCGGTGGTCACCGCGTCGGAGTGGTGACGCTCCGATTCACCGCTGAGGATCTGCGCGGGGATGACTATGTCGCCTCCGCCCACCTGTACCTCCCGGAGGCCCTGCTCGAGGACGGAGCCAACCGTCTCCCGGCGTGGTTCAACTGCGGCTACCAACTCGATGCCGCGCATGTGCCGCGACACCTCGAGCGCGGACGCCTCGTGGTCACGCCGTGCGACCCGGTCGACGGGGAGGTCTTCCCACACTCCAGTCCGCTGTGTCGCGGACCGAACACCGACATCGTCCTGGCCCACCTGGTGCGCGGCGCCCGGTTCGTCGACCCGGCACGGATCGTGTACGGCGGCGGGAGCGCCGGAGGCTACGCAGCCCTGATGGTTGCGGCGGCGGCGTTCCCGACGCCCGTCGTGGTGGCCAACGTCCCCGTCGTCAACCTGGCGTACCAGGGGGCGTACTGCATGGAGAACTGTCCGCGGATCGCGGCGGATCCGCCGGCCGACTATCCACTGATGGGCCTCCTGATGGGGGAGTTCGCGAAGTTCGCCGAAGAGGGATGGTCGCGCAGCTTCGGCACCGACCTCTCGGCGCCGGCATGGATCGGACACTCGCCGGTCGCCCACCTCGAGCGCATCACCGGCCCGGTCGCCGCCTGCTTCAGCACCGCCGACTTCCTCGTCCCCATCGAACAGGTCGGCAGTGACGTCGCCCAGGCGACGCTCGCCGACCTGCCGCCAGGTGTCGTGATTGCCGCCGAGGACCTGACCGACGCCAGCCAAGCAACCGTCCGTCTGATCGACGAGCTCGCCGGCGCGGCCGAGGTGCGGGTCGTGCCCGTTCCCGACGGCGCGGTCGAGATGCGGATGGATCAGCTCGACCTCACGATGTCGACACCCCAGGTTCCCGTCCCGATTCCTGCAGCGACGGACAGCGGCCAGCAGTGGCTCGTCACCGTTGTCGACGAAGGCCCGACCGTGATGGGGATCGGGCACACCCGTCACGGGTTCGACCCGGACTTCGAGGCGTACATCGAGCACGCGACCACATCGGGAATCGCTGCGAACCAACTCACGCCGACCAAGCTCGACCAGTTGATCGATCGCTGGTCCGGGTGTGAGTGGCTCGCCGAGGGCTTCCACCATCTCGACCGGCCGGCCGCCGAGCGCGCCGACGTCGAGCGCGGGCTGCGGCTGTACGCGAGCTGTTCTCCTGAACACGCCCGGACGTTCGCCCGCTGCTACGAGGCGCTCCCGGCCGACCGCCAGGTGCTTCCCGGCCGCCTCCTCGCCGAGCCCACCGCCGCCCGCCCCGACCCCCCCC
>CAYGLH010000354.1:0-432 GCA_964350535.1 uncultured Ilumatobacteraceae bacterium | reverse complement strand
GCCTGGTCGGGCTCGCCCCGGTGAGCGGCGGATCGATCCGCCCCGGCGAGGTCTGGCTGGACACGAACGGGGAGCGGATCCAGGCCCACGGCGGATCGGTGATCGCCCACGACGGCGCGTTCTACTGGTACGGCGAGGACAAGCGCCACACCACGCCCGGCAGCGACGTGTGGCACTGGGGCATCCGCTGCTATCGATCGACCGACTTGTGCACCTGGGACGACCTCGGGTCGATCATCCCCGCTGTTCCCGACGATCCCGACTCGCCGCTGCATCCGGCGAAGATGGTCGACCGGCCGCACATCATCCGCTCGCCCTCGACCGGACGGTTCGTCTGCTGGCTGAAGATCATGCAACCCGACGGTTCACAGCGCTCGACGGTACTGACCGCGCCCGATCTGCTCGGCCCGTACACGATCGCACGGACCGACC
>CAYGLH010000353.1:0-3879 GCA_964350535.1 uncultured Ilumatobacteraceae bacterium | reverse complement strand
CGACCCCCTCTTGGATGAGGGCGTGGGTGCCGATCACGAGATCGACCGACCCGTCGGCGAGCCCGGCCAGCAGCTCGCGGCGATCGGCGCCGGTGACCCGGTTGGTGAGGAGGGCGACGCGCAGCGGGCGGTCGCCGAAGAGGTTGGCGTCGTCGGGCACCCGGAGGTCGCCGAGCAGCTCACGCACGCCCGCGGCGTGCTGCTCGGCGAGGACCTCGGTCGGCGCCATCAACGCGCCCTGGTGACCGCCCTGCACGGCGGAGAGCAGGGTGGACACGGCGACCACGGTCTTGCCGGCACCGACATCGCCTTGGAGCAGCCGGTGCATCGGATGGGGCGCCGCGAGGTCGGCGTCGATCTCGGCGATCGTCCGCGTCTGCGCGCCGGTGAGGGGGTACGGGAGCGCCTGGATGAACCGCTCGACCAGCGGCCCTCCGACCTCGTGTGCGAGCCCGCGGGCGTTCGACTCCAGTTCGCGCTTGCGCAGCACGAGCACGAGTTGCACGCGCAAGAGCTCGTCGAATGCCAGGCGCCGGCGCGCCGCCTCCTTCTCGGGCATCGTCTCGGGCGCGTGGATCGAACCGAGTGCCTCGCCCCGGCCGAGCATGTCGAGCCGTCGCGTGGCGGCTGCGGGCACGGGGTCGGCGATGCCGCGGTCGCGGCACCGACGCAGCGCCTCGGCCACCCACGCCGCGATCTCCCAGGTGTTCAGCTGCGCCTTCTCGCTCTGCGGGTAGATGGGCACGATGCGGCCGGTGCGGTCGCCGATCAGGTCAACCACGGGGTTCGCCATCTGCAGTCCGCCGCGATAGGTGTCGGCCTTGCCGAATAGCGCGATCTGCAGTCCCTCCTTGAGCTGACGCTCACGCCACGGCTGGTTGAAGAACACCACCTGCATCCGCCCCGAACCGTCCCCGACGTGCGCGGTGACCATCGTCCGCCGGTTGCGCGTGACCCGTTTGGTCACCGAGCGCACCGAGACCAGCACGAGCGCCTCTTCGCCGGGGACGAGATCGGCGATGCGCGCCTCGTTGGTGCGGTCGACCCAGCGCCGAGGGTAGGTGGTGACCAGGTCGAGCACGTTGTGGATGCCGACCGAGCCGAGCGCGGCCTGCTTCTTCTCGCCGACGCCCTTGAGCTGTGCCACGTCGATCGCCGCGAGGTCGCGCAGCGTGATCGGCGGCCGTTCGTTCACGACGTCGGTTCTACTACGCGGGTGGGCGCGTCACGCCGGACTGCGTCCGGCGCCTGCGTCATTCGACGCCGAAGAGGTACGGGTACAGCGGCTGGCCGCCGCGCTGCACCTCGACGGCGACGTCGGCGTGCTCGTCGGCCAGCCATCCCTCGATCGACGCCGTCGCCGACTCGGTCGCCTCGTCGCCCGTGATCACGGTCAGCAGCTCGGCGTCGTCGCCGACGATCACGTCGAGCAGGCTGATCGCGGCCTTCTCCAGGGTGGCGGCGACGGCGACGATGCCGTCGCCGCGCACGAGCCCGATCCAGTCACCTTCGGCGACCGGCCCCGCCTCGGACGGGCTGGACCGCACCGCGCGGGTGAGCTCACCCGTCGTGACCGACTCGGCCGCCTCGGCCATCTCTGCGCCGTTCGCCGCGGCCGGCGCCTCGGGGTCGTACACGACCAGCGCGGCGAGCGCCTCGGGCATCGAACGCGTCGGCACGACCACGACCTGTTTGGCCGTCAGCGCGTCGATCTGTTCGGCCACCGGGATGATGTTCTTGTTGTTGGGGAGGATGACCACCTGGTCGGCGTTGACGTGTTCGACCGTGTCGAGCAACTCGGCGGTGGAAGGGTTCATCGTCTGGCCGCCCGTGACCACGCCCTGCACGCCGAGCTGGGCGAACAGCTCGACCAGCCCGTCGCCCGAACACACCGCGACCACCGCGGTGGTCACCGGCGGCAACCCGGCGCCGGGACCGGAGGCCACGCCAGGGGTCGCGCTCGACGTCATCTCCGCCTCGCGTCGAGCGTGCTCCTCCGCCACCTCACCGAACAGGTCGGTGACGCGGATCTCCTTCGGTCGCCCGTCGAGGGTCAGCGCGGTCTCGATCGCCGCGCCGATGTCGTTCGTGTGCACGGGACAGTTCCACAGCCCGTCGCCGCCGACCACGACGATCGAGTCGCCGATCTCCCCCCAGCCGCGCTTGAAGTCGTCGATCCGCTCGTCGAGCAGGTCCATGAAGTACATGACCTCGTAGCGCTGCTCGCTGACGTCGAGCTCGCCGTCGACGCCGGACGACCGGTTGGCCACCGCCTCGAACGCCGCACCGACCGGGCCCGCGTCGTCGAACTGCTCGGCCTCGGGGATCGGGTCGCCGGCGACGATGTGCAGCGCAGAGTCGAGCATCAGCAGGTAGCCCGCGCCGCCCGCGTCGACGACGCCGGCGTCTTTCAGCACGGGGAGTTGTTCGGGGGTGTTGTCGAGCGCGATCCGGGCCCGGTCGCGGGCGGCGCGGATCACCTCGACGAGCGATCCGCCGGCGTCGGCGGCCGTCTTGGCGGCCTCGGCGCTCTCCCGCACGACGGTGAGGATCGTCCCCTCGATCGGCTTCAGCACCGCCTGGTACGCCCCGGTGGCGGCCGCTTGGAGCGCCTCGGCGAAGCGTGCCCCCTGCGCGTCGGCGGCGTGCTTGGCGGTGTCCTTCAGCGTGGAGGCGAACCCGCGCATGATCTGGCTGAGGATGACGCCGGAGTTGCCCCGGGCTCCCATGAGGGACCCGTGGCTGATCGCATCGCACGTGGCATCGAGGTCGTCGGCGTCGGCGCCGTCCATCTCGGCGACCACTGCGTCGAGGGTCCGCGCCATGTTCGTGCCCGTGTCGCCGTCGGGCACCGGGTACACGTTGAGGCGATTGAGGCCGCCGGCATGCTCGCGGACCGTGTCGCGGAAGGTGCGGACGGTGTCGCGGAGTACCTCGGTGTTCAGCCGTTCCAGAGTGGGCACGGCCCAACACTCTACGGG
The DNA here is from genome assembly GCA_964350535.1 of uncultured Ilumatobacteraceae bacterium. Classification (GTDB taxonomy): domain Bacteria; phylum Actinomycetota; class Acidimicrobiia; order Acidimicrobiales; family Ilumatobacteraceae; genus CAYGLH01. Next base: position 898 of record CAYGLH010000353.1, on the reverse strand, counting down.
GCGCGCCGCTGGTCCTGGCCCGCCGCGTGGAGGCGGGCGCGGACGGCGCTAGCCTTTCGTGGCTGCCGACGCCTCGGCCCTCGTCGGGCCACCGCACAGCGATCGGCGTTCGAGATCGAATGCGCCCGCAACGGCGCCCCCGCAGGAGAATCCAATGGCATCCAAGTGTGAAGTATGTGGCAAGGGCCCGTCGTGGGGCATGTCGGTGTCGCACTCGCACCGTCGCACGAAGCGTCGCTGGAACCCGAACATCCAGCGCATCCGCGCCAACGTGAACGGCGCCGCCAAGCGCATGAACGTCTGCACCGGCTGCATCAAGTCGGGCAAGATCGTCAAAGCCGGCTGAGCCACTCCGACCACGTGCAGGGGGTTTGACATGCAAGGTGTGGTGAAGGCGTACGACCCCACCACGGGTGACGGCCTCGTGATGGCCGACACCGATCTCGGCGACTACGAACTCGCCGACGACGCGCTCGTCGGCTCGATGTTCCGCATGCTCCGGCAGGGGCAGCGGGTCGTCTTCGATCTCGACGACGCCAGGCGGGCGACGCACCTCCGCCTCGGGTCCGAGGTCTACATGGGCAGCCTCGATCGCTGACCCGCCGCGCCCGCCGGGCGGCACCGACCTCTCACCGGGTCCTTCGCCGTGTGCGATGATGGAACAGCTTCCATCTCTGCGAGCGATAGGTGATACGGATTCGTGATGAACACGGCGTCCACTTCCGATCGTCGCGCCCGACCGCCTACCCTTTGACGGAGGTCACATCAGCTCGACGAGGAGTGTTCAGATGCCGGGTACCACCACGAACGAGAAGTTGCAGGAATGGTTCGCGGAGTGGGCGGCCATCATGCAGCCCGACGACATCTACTGGTGTGACGGCTCCGCAGAGGAGTACGA
>CAYGLH010000352.1:1525-3879 GCA_964350535.1 uncultured Ilumatobacteraceae bacterium | reverse complement strand
TCGTCACCCCAGATGATCAGGATGTTCGGCTTGTCGGCCATGGCGCGCCTCCGGGCGGACGGGTCTCTCGACGTGGTGGAAGTCGTAGTCATAGCACGCCCTGGCCCCTGGCGATCGCGCCCTGGCGACGTCCCGTCGGAAGGTTCGTCGATCGTTCACCTAACGTGACCGGCCGTGAGCGCGATCCGCATCGCCAACTGCAGCGGCTACTACGGCGACCGCCTCTCGGCGGCGAAGGAGATGGTCGAGGGCGGGCCGATCGACTACCTCACCGGCGACTGGCTCGCCGAGCTGACGATGCTGATCCTCAGCCGCCGCGCCGGGTACGCGAAGAGCTTCGTCCGCCAGATGGAGCAGGTGATGGGCACCTGCCTCGACCGCGGCATCAAGGTCGTCTCGAACGCCGGCGGTCTCGACCCGCGCGGCTGCGCCGACGCCGTCGGGGAGGTCGCCGAGCGGCTCGGACTGGCACCGCGCATCGCCTACATCGACGGTGACGACCTCCTCGGCCGACTCGACGAGCTGCGCGCCGCCGGTTACGAGTTCGTGAACATGGACACCGGTGAGCCGCTCGGCGATCGCGAGATGCTCACCGCCAACGCCTACTTCGGCTGTTGGGGGATCGTCGACGCCCTGCGGCGCGACGCCGACATCGTGATCACCGGCCGGACCACCGACGCCGCGATCGTTGCGGGACCGGCCGCCTTCGAACACGGATGGGCGGTGGACGACTGGGACGCGATGGCCGGCGCGATCGTCGCCGGACACGTGATCGAGTGCGGCACGCAGGCGACCGGTGGGAACTACGCCTTCTTCCGCGACGTGCCCGGCCTGGAGTGGCCCGGGTTCCCGATCGCCGAGATCGATGCCGACGGGTCGTCAGTGATCACCAAACATCCGGGTCATGGCGGGGCCGTCACGGTCGGCACGGTGACCGCCCAGTTGCTCTACGAGATCGGACCCCCGGACTACCTCAACCCCGACGTCACCAGCCGGTTCGACACGATCCGACTCGACCAGGTCGGCGACGACCGGGTGCGGGTGTCGGGCGTGCGCGGCGCACCGCCACCGCCCACCGCCAAGGTCTGCATGAACTACAGCGGCGGCTCCGCCACCACGGTGGCGATGGGGCTCACCGGACTCGACATCGACGCCAAGGCCGACCTGTTCACGCGGGCGCTGTTCGCCAACATCCCCGGCGGGCGCGAGGCGTTCGACGAGGTCACCGTCGAGCTCGTCCGCACGGACCAGGTCGACCCGCCGAACAACGACGCCGCGGTCGCCACCCTGCGCATCACCTTCACCGACGCCGACGCCGACAAGGTCGGACGGAGCCTCAGCCAGAAGGTCAACGAGCTCGGTCTCGCCAACTATCCAGGTCTCTTCGGGATGCCCGGCGCCGGCACGAAGGACCTCGGGGTCGTCTGGTCGACCACGATCCCGAGCGACCTGCTCGCCCAGCGTGTCGTCGTCGGCGGGGACGTCGCGACCGTCGATCCCGTGCGGCCACCCGAGGGCTTTGTCCCGCAGGCGGTCGAGGCCGGCCCGTCGGCGACCGCCGCGGTCGGTCCGCTCACCCGCGCGCCGCTGGGCACGATCGCCGGCGCCCGGTCCGGCGACAAGGGCGGGAACGCCAACGTCGGCGTGTGGGTCGAGTCCGACGAGGCCTACGCCTGGCTCGCCGGCGAGCTCACGGTCGAGCGGCTGCACGAGCTCCTGCCCGACACGGAGGGGCTCGAGATCGAGCGGTTCGAGCTCCCGAACATCCGGGCGCTGAACTTCGTGATCCACGGGCTGCTCGGGCTGGGGGTCGCCGCGTCCACCCGCAACGACGCGCAAGCGAAGGGGCTCGGCGAGTACCTGCGGGCCAAGCACCTCGACATCCCCGACGTCCTGCTGGCAGGAACGGATCGGGTGCGATGAGCCCCACCGACGCGCCGGCGGTCCGGTACGAGGTCGAGCGCGGTGTCGCCACGCTCACGCTCGACCAGCCCGACACGCGCAACGCGATGACCACGCCCCTGATGAACGGTCTGGGCGATGGGCTGCGCGAGGCCGTCGCCGACGACGCGGTGCGCGTCGTGCTGCTCACCAATAACGGTCCGGCGTTCTGCACCGGTGCGAACCTCAAGCAGGACGACACCGAAGCGCCGCGGTACGGCCTCGTGGAGATCTTCGAGCTGATCCTCGACTGCCCGAAACCGATCATCGGGCGCATCGCCGGGCACTGCACCGGCGGCGGGGTCGGCCTCGCCGCCGCCTGCGATGTGTCGGTCGCCGCCGACGATGTCCAGCTCGGGTTCACCGAGGTCCGCATCGGCGTGGCCCCGGCCATGATCTCGGTGCTGTGCCTG
>CAYGLH010000352.1:0-1515 GCA_964350535.1 uncultured Ilumatobacteraceae bacterium | reverse complement strand
CTCTGCCTCGCCTGCCCGAACCCGACCGCCGGCCACGTCGCCGGGCCCCGCCCCGCTGGCGGGGTCGGGCTCGCCGCGGCCCGCGCCGTGGCCGCGCCGGCGGTGATCTCGCTGGTGTGCCTCCCGAAGATGCGGCGCGCCGATGCCAGCGAGCTGTTCCTCTCGGGCGAGAAGATCTCGGCGGCGCGTGCCGTGGAGGTCGGCCTGCTCAACCGGGCGGTGCCGCGCGACGAGCTCGACGGCGCGGTCGAGTCGATCGTCGACAAGGTCGTGCGGGGTGGCCCGGGCGCGCTCGCCGCCGCGAAGTCGCTGATCGCCAAGGTGCCCGACCTCGATCGCGCCGCCGCGCTGGCGTGGACCGGTGAGCTGTCGGCGGCGCTGTTCGCCTCGGACGAGGCACAGGCGGGCATGCGCGCGTTCCGCGAGCGTTCCACCGCGCCGTGGGTGCCGGGCGGCTGAGCACCAGGAGGCTCCGGTACGGAGTGCCAGGATGGTCCGATGAACGCAGTCGACACCCCGGACCGCGCCGGCACGTGGATCGTCGGGCACGACGACTCCGACCCGGCCGAGCAGGCGCTCGAGTGGGCGCTGGCACACGCCGTCGGGCGTGCCGAGCGGATCGACGTCGTCACGGCGTGGCAGCCACCGGTGTACGGGCCGTACCCGGCCGACGCGGCCGCGATGTTGCCCTACGACGACGGCGCGCTCGCTCGCGCCACCGCCGGCCACGTCCAGGAGGTCGCGGCAGCAGCGGCCGACCGTGTCTCGCTCCCGGTCTCCGGGTCGGCGGCCGAGGGCGGTGCGGCCGAGGTGCTCCTCGACGCCGCGACCGGCGCCGACCTGCTGGTGATCGGGTCGCGTGGGCGCGGTGGGTTCCACCGGCTGCTCCTCGGGTCGACGAGCAGCCAGTGCGCCAGCCACGCCACGTGCCCGACCGTCGTCGTGCGCGGCACCGAGACCGCCTCGACGACGCGGGTGCTGGTCGGCGTCGACGGATCACCGAACTCGCTCGCCGCTGTCGAGTGGGCGATCCGGTTCGCCGGACCCGGCTCGACCGTGGTCGCCGGCGCCGTGTGGGACAACTCGCCGATCGTGTTCGGTGCCGATGACTTCTTCTTCCCCGAGGCCAGCTCGCTCGCCGAGGACCGGATCGGGGCGATGATCGACGAGATCGAGGCGCGCGTCGCCGCGCCGTCGGTCACGGTCGAACGGCGGTTCGCGCCGGGGCGTCCCCGCGACCTGCTCCACGAGTGGAGCACCGACACCGACCTCGTCGTGGTCGGCGCCCGCGGCCTGTCAGGGCTGGGTGCGGCGCTGTTGGGGTCGGTCACGACCTGGTTGATCCACCACCTCGATCGGCCGGTGGCGGTGATCCCGCACCACGTCGACGATGCCGCCTCACGGCGTCATGTCCTGACGCCTGACGCCCTGGCATCCAGACGCCTGACGCGGTGGCGCGACGGCTCAGACATCCCACGTGCGGGGGTTGTCAAGCGGCGATGTCGTGGCGGTGGG
>CAYGLH010000351.1:0-3883 GCA_964350535.1 uncultured Ilumatobacteraceae bacterium | reverse complement strand
CGACGGGTCCGAGGTGGTGTCCGAGTCGACGCTCCGGTTCCGTTCTCGTGCCGAGATCATCACCGGTCTCGGCGACGCAGGGTTCGACGTCGAGGAGGTTCGCGACGCGCCGGATCGGCCCGGCCTGGAGTTCGTCTTCCTCGCGCGGGCGCGGCGCCACGTCGCACGATGACGTCGCCGCCTCGACCCAGGCGGCGACGAGTCCATCACCTGCTCGCGCCGCCGACGCGCCCGCTTGCGTTCCGGCGGCCGGCCAGGCCACGCTGAGCACAGCACCAGCTACCAGGAGGAAGACAACCATGTTGGAACCGATCGCTGACCTGCCGGACGGGGTCGTCGGCTACGAAGCCGTTGGCGAGATCACCGCCGACGACTACCGCGACACGCTCGTCCCCGCCCTCGAGGCGCAGGACGGTCCGATCCGGCTCGTCTACGTGCTCGGCAGCCGGTTCACCGGCTACAGCGCGAGCGCTGCCTGGCAGGACGCCAAGCTGGGCGTCGACCACCATGGCAAGTGGAAGCGCGCAGCGATCGTGAGCGACGCCGACTGGGTGCGTCACCTCGGCCGGTTCTTCGGCTGGATGGTCCCGGGTGAGTTCGAGGTGTTCCCGCTCGCCGAGCGGGACGCAGCAATCGCCTGGGTGGCGTCCGACTGACGATGTGGTGACTCGTCCGGCCTTCGGTCGGGCGAGTCACGGCGGAACTATCATCGCCGGACCGGGTCGAGGCCCGGTGCCCCGGCGACGCCCGTCCGCAGGACGCCCGACGCCGGAGCGACGGTCGGGATGGAGGACAGATGACGAACGGCGAGCGGACAGCGGCGGCACCGGCACCGCGTGCGGCGACGGCTCGGTCATGGCACGCGATGACCACCGACGAGGTCACGTCGGCGCTCGGTGTCGACCGCGACGACGGGCTGAGCGACGACGAGGTCACGCGTCGACGCGCCGAGTACGGACGCAACGAGATCGCCTCCGAGCCGCCGCCGACGTGGTGGGAGATGGCACGGGGTCAGCTCGCCAACCCGATGAACATCATGCTGCTGATCGTCGCGGTCGCCAGCTTCGCCATCGAGCAGATCTCGACCGGCATCGTCGTCGGGCTGCTCGTCACGTTCAACGTCGCGATGGGCACCAACCAGGAACGCAAGGCCCTGGCCAGCGTCGAGGCGTTGGCCGAGCTGCAAGTGCCGCGCGCCAGGGTGGTGCGGTCGGGCACCGTCGTCGAGATCGACGCCGGCGATCTCGTCCCGGGCGATGTCGTGATGATCGAGGCCGGCGACCTCGTGCCGGCCGACGCCCGCGTCCTCGTCTCCGCGTCGCTCGAGGCCCAAGAAGCGGCGCTCACCGGCGAGAGCGCCCCGATCGCCAAGGACGCCTCGACGCTGCCCGACGAAGAGATCGCGCTCGGCGACCGCACCAACCTGGTGTTCCAGAACACGCAGATCACGCGTGGCTCCGCGACGGTCGTCGTGGTGGCGACCGGCGGCGACACCCAGATGGGTCACATCGCCGACATGGTCACCGCCACCAAACGGGTCAAGTCGCCGCTGCAGAAGGAGCTCGACGGGTTGACCAAGCTGTTCGGCATCCTCGCCTGGGGAGCCGTGGCGGTGATCGCCATCGTCGGCATCGCCCGTGACATGGAGGGCGAGACGTTGGTGCTGCTGTGCGTGTCGACCGCCCTGTCGGCGATCCCGACCGGACTGCCCACGTTCGTCCAGCTGATGCTGTCGTCCGGCGCCCAGCAGCTGGCCGAGGCACAGGCGGTCGTGAAGTCGCTCACCGACGTCGAGACACTCGGCGGCACGACGGTGATCAACAGCGACAAGACCGGCACGCTCACGATGAACGCGATGACCGCCACGACGATGATGACGGGCGGCACGTGGTACAAGGTCGAGGGCTCGGGCTACGCCACGACCGGCGCGATCCTCGGTCCGGCCGGGCTGCCGCTCCCCGACTTCACCCGGCTGGCCCTCGGGCTGGCATTGTGCAGCGACGCGACGGTGGCGTCGGACGAGTCGATCGTCGGCGACCCCACCGAGGCGGCGCTCGTCGTGCTCGCCGCCAAGATCGGCGTCGACGCCGAGGAGACGCGCCGGGCGCTGCCGCGACGCGCCGCCGTGCCGTTCGACTCCGAGTACAAGTTCATGGCGACGTTCCACGATCGCCCGGCGGACTGGACCGACAGCCGGTGGGACGACTCGCACTTCGTGACCGTCAAGGGTGCGCCCGACGTGCTGCTGTCGAAGTGCACCCACGCGCTCTGGCACGGCGAGGTCGTGCCGCTCGAGCAGGTGCGCGACCAGATCGCCGCCGGCAACCAGCGGCTGTCCGAGCAGGGGTTGCGGGTGCTGTCCTTCGCTGCCCGCGGGCTCGACGACGCCGAGATGGCCGCGGCGGTCGACGACCCGATGGCCGCCGTCGGTGACCTCACGTTCATCTCGCTGGTCGGGATCATCGACCCGCTGCGCCCGTCGGCCATCGAGGCCGTGCGCATCGCGCATGAGGCCGGCATCGAGGTGCGGATGATCACGGGGGACCACACGGTCACCGCCCGTGCCATCGGCGACCAGCTGGCGCTCGGGCCCGGGGTGATCAACGGCACCGAGCTGTCCCATCTCGGCGATGCCGAGGTGATCGACCGGCTCCCCGAGCTGCATGTGTTCGGTCGTGTGGCTCCCGAGGACAAAGTGCGTCTCGCCCGCCTGATGCAGGAGTCGGGCCAGGTGGTGGCGATGACCGGCGACGCCGTCAACGACGCCGCCGCCCTCAAACAGGCGGACGTCGGCGTGGCGATGGGCAGCGGTTCGGAGGTGACCAAGCAGGCGGGCAAGATCATCCTCACCGACGACAACTTCTCCACGCTCGTACACGCCGTCGAGCTCGGCCGCGACATCTATCGACGGATCTCGTCCTACATCCGGTTGCAGCTCACGATCCTGTCGTCCGTGCTCCAGCTGATGCTGCTGGCGACCATCTTCAACATCAACGGCGGGGTTGCGCTGTTCCCGATGCAGCTGCTGTTCGCCAAGTTCTTCGTCGTGGTCACCGTGGTCGTCGGCTTCATCGCCGACGTCGCCGACCCGGGGGTCATGCAGCGGCCGCCGCGCGAACCGGGCAGCAAGATCGCCAACCGGTCCCAGGCGGTGCGGTGGGTGATCAGCGGCTTTCTGCTGGCGGCGAGCGCGCTCGCGGTGTTGCAGTGGGGCCCCGGCGACCCCACCCCTGACGCGCCGTCCACGGCGATGACCATGGCGTTCGCGGTGGTCGCCCTCGGCGCGGTGAACAACGGTCTCGTGCTCCGGCGCGAGCGCGAGCCGTGGTGGTCGACGCCGATGTTCCCCTACCTGGGTTGGGTGATGGCCGGATGGGCGCTGACGTGGGCGGCGGTCGAGATGGGGATGCTCCAGCGGCTCCTCGACACCGTGTCGCTCACCGGCGGGCAATGGCTCGTCGTGCTCGGCCTGTCGCTCGTCTCGCCTGGTTTCGTGGCGATCGACAAGGCGCTCCAACAGCGACGCGCCTGACCAGCGTGCCATGCTGCGAGGCGTGACCGATCCGCGCCGGCCCAACATCCTGTTCGTCATCACCGATCAGCAACGGGCCGATCACGTCGGGTTCGCCGGCAACGAGGTGGTGCGCACGCCCCACCTCGACTCCATCGCCGAGCGCGGCACCGTGTTCACCAACGGGTGGGTGGCCAACCCGGTGTGCATGCCGAACCGCGCGTCGATCGTGACCGGTCGGCTGCCGAGCGCCCACGGCGTGATCTTCAACGACCGCTCGCTCGACTGGGGCGCCAACACGTTCGTCCGTAGTTTCCGCGACGCCGGCTGGCGCACCGGGTTGATCGGCAAGTCGCACTTCCAGCACGGCAC
>CAYGLH010000350.1:0-3891 GCA_964350535.1 uncultured Ilumatobacteraceae bacterium | reverse complement strand
TCCCGGTGCGGGTGGTGGCCCCGACGAGCGTGAACGGCGGCATCGTCAGCCGGATGCTCGACGCCGCCGGGCCCTTGCCGACCACGATGTCGAGCTGGAAGTCCTCCATCGCGGGATACAGGATCTCCTCCACCGCGCGCGACAGCCGGTGGATCTCGTCGATGAACAGCACGTCGCCGTCCTCGAGCTTGGTGAGGATCGCCGCCAGGTCGCCGGCCCGCTCGAGCGCCGGACCGGACGTGACGTGCAGCTGTACGCCCATCTCGGTGGCGACGATGCCGGCCAGTGTGGTCTTGCCGAGCCCCGGCGGCCCGGCGAACAGGAGATTACCGACCGACTGCGTGCGCCGTCGGGCCGCCTCGAGGACGATCGACAGGTGTTCCTTCAGCTCGCGCTGGCCGACGAACTCGTCGAGGGCCCGTGGCCGCAAGCCGGCGTCGGCATCCACCTCGCGCGCGTCGGCGACACCAGGGTCGAGGAACTCGTCACGCACGGCTCGCCCCCAGCGACTTCAGGGCGTCGCGCAGCAACTGCTCGGAATCGCCGTCGGCCGGGAGCTCGCGCAGGACCGTCCTGATCTCGTCGTTGCCGTACCCGAGCGCGGTGAGGGCGTCGCGCACGTGCGCCACCGCGGACGAACCACCGCCACCCGATGGGTCGTCGAGCACGGGCAGCGACAGCTTGTCCTTGAGCTCGACGATCAGCCGGTCGGCCGTCTTCTTGCCGACCCCGGGAACGAGGGTGAGCGCTGCCGCGTCGCCGTTGCCGACGATGTCGACCAGCGCCGCCGGCGGGTGTGTGGCCAGCATCCCCATCGCCAGGGCAGGACCGACCTTGTGGGCCGAGATGAGCGTCTGGAACATGTTGCGCTCGTCGCGGCTCACGAAGCCGAACAGCACCTGGGCGTCCTCCCGGATGTGGTGGTGCACGTGCAAGAAGACGGAGCTGCCGGGCTCGAGCTCGGCGAGGGTCCGCTCGGTGACCTGCACGAGGTAGCCGACGCCGCCGACCTCGACGAGCACCGACCCGCGCAGGTCGCGCTCGAGGACCTCGCCGCGCAACGAACCGATCACCGTGCCACCGCCTGACGGGCGCGGCGCCCGATCGGCGACGTCGCGAGGTGGCACAGCGCCAAGGCCGCAGCGTCGGCGGCGTCGGGCGGTTTGGGCAGCGTGGACAGCTTCAATCGCACCTGGACCATCTTCTGCACCTGGGCCTTGTCGGCGCCACCCCATCCGGCGACGGCGTCCTTGACCTGGTTGGGCGTGTACTGGATGACGTCGCACCCGGCGATCGCCGCCTCGGCCAGCGCCAGCCCGCTGGCTTGTCCGACGCTCATCGCCGTGCGCACGTTGACCTGGAAGAACACCTGCTCGACCGCCACCACGTCGGGCCGGTACTCGGCGATGAGGTCGGTGAACTCGGTGCGGAGGGTGGCGAGCCGCTGCGGCAGCGGGTCGGACGACGGGGTGCGGATGACGCCGAGCGACACGGCAGTCGCCGCCGTCGGGCCGCGGCCGTCGACGACGGCATACCCACAGCGGGTGAGTCCTGGATCGATCCCCAGCACCCGGCACCGCGCGCCACGCGCGCCATCGACAGAATTGGCGAACACAGGTTCGGAGTGTAGTGAAGGGCGCCGCGCCGTGCGCGGACCGCGTTCAGAGCTTCTGGAGCTCGGTAACCAACTCGCTGACCGGTCGGAAGGTGAGTCCGGCGATCGCCCGGTGGGCGTAGCGGATGACACCGTCGCGATCGATGATGAACACGCTCCGGCGCGGGAAGCCGATCGGGCCGAGCGTGCCGTAGAGCCCCGCGACCTTCTTGTCGACGTCGGCGAGCAACGGGAACGCGAAGCCGTGCTTGTCGGAGAACGACTCGTGGCTGGCGACGTCCTGCGCCGAGATGCCGAGCACCTGGGCGTCGAGCTCGGCGAACTGGTCGATGCCGTCGTTGTAGCTGTTCAACTGCTTCGTGCAGACCGGCGTGTCGTCGCCCGGGTAGAACACCAGCACCACGGGCTGGCCGGCGTACTGCGACAGGCTGTAGTCCCGCTCGTCGGTGCCCGGCAGCGTGAAGTCCGGCGCACGGTCACCGACCTTCACGCTCATGCGGAGGCTTCTTCCATCAGTTCGTCGCTGATGTCGAAGTTGGCGAACACGTCTTGCACGTCGTCGTTGTCCTCGAGCGCCTCGAGAATGCGCAGGACGGCCTTGGCGTCGCCGGGCGCGGTGACCGGCACCAGGTTCTCCGAGACCAGCGGTGCGTCGGCCGAGATCACCTCGACACCGGCCTCGTCGAGCGCCGCCTTCACGTCGTAGACCACGGACGGATCGGTGACGATGCGGAACGACTCCCCTTCGTCCACCACGTCGTCGGCGCCGGCGTCGAGCGCGGTCATCATCAGCTCGTCCTCGTCCAGCCCCTCGGCGGCGACCACGATCAGGCCCTGGCGGCTGAACTGCCAGCTGACGGCGCCGGGTTCGGCCATCGAGCCACCGAGCTTGGTGAACACGCCGCGCACCTCGGCGCCGGTGCGGTTGCGATTGTCGGTGAGCACGTCGATCAGGAGCGCCACACCGCCCGGCGCGTAGCCCTCGTACATGATGCTCTCGTACGTGCCGCCGTCGGACTCGCCCGTGCCCCGCTTGATCGCCCGATCGATGGCGTCGTTGGTCATCCGTGCCGCTTTGGCCTTCTGCACCGCCGTGCGCAACGTCGGGTTGGCGTCGATGTCGCCACCGCCCTTGGCGGCGACCTCGATCTGCCGCGCCAGCTTGGCGAAGAGCTTGCCGCGGGCCTTGTCGGCAGCGCCCTTCTTGTGCTTGATCGTTGCCCATTTGGAATGGCCGGACATCTCAGTGCTCCAGACTCGGCATGCGACTCACAGTGACTTGACGAACATCTCGTGCAACCGGGTGTCGTCGGTCAACTCGGGATGGAACGCCGCCACGGTACAACGTCCTTCGCGCACGAGCACAGGGACGCCCTCGTGGCTCGCCACCACCTCGACGCCCGCACCGACCCGCTCGACGTAGGGGGCGCGGATGAACACGGCGTGGAAGGGTCGTGGGTCGTCGCCCACCTCGAGGTCGGCCTCGAAGCTGTCGAGCTGGCGGCCGTAGCCGTTGCGCCTGACGGTGAGGTCGATGAGGTCGAACCCCCGCTGGTCCGGTCGGCCGTCGAGGACCTCGGTGGCACACAGGATCATCCCGGCGCACGTGCCGAACACGGGCAACCCGGCGACGAGGCGCGACTTCAGTTCGTCGTAGAGACCGCTCGTGGTGAGCAGGTGCGACATCGTGGTGCTCTCGCCGCCCGGGAGGATCAGCGCGTCGACACCGTCGAGACCCGCGGGCGTCCGCACGAGTGGCGCTTCGACACCGAGCGCCACGAGGCGGCGGCGATGCTGTTCGAACGCGCCCTGCAGCGCGAGGACGCCGACGACCGGAGCGTTGTCCGTCAGGGCCTTCACCAGCCCCGATCGCTGTAGCGCTGGTCCAGCTCGTCCATCCCGATGCCGGTCATCGGTGCTCCGAGCCCGCGGCTGATCTTGGCGAGGATCGACGCGTCCTCGAAGTGCGTCGTGGCCTCGACGATCGCCTTCGCCCGCGGCGACGGGTCGGCGGACTTGAAGATGCCGGATCCGACGAAGACGGCCTCGGCGCCCAGTTGCATCGCCAGCGCAGCGTCGGCCGGCGTGGCGAGCCCGCCGGCGCAGAACAGCGGCACGGGCAGGACGCCGGTCTCGGCGATCTCCTGGACGAGCGGCAACGGCGCCTGCAGCTGCTTTGCCCACTCGAACAGCTCGGCCGAGTCGGCCTGACCGATCTTGCGGATGTCGCCGGTGATCGAACGCAGGTGGCGCACGGACTCCACGACGTTGCCGGT
>CAYGLH010000349.1:1477-3924 GCA_964350535.1 uncultured Ilumatobacteraceae bacterium | reverse complement strand
CGCAGCGTGGACTTCTGCACCTTGGCCATCGCGTTGCGGGGGAGTGCACCGACGAACACATAGTGCTTCGGGTGCTTGAAGCGTGCCAACCGGTCGCGGAGGACCGAGTCGATCGACTCCTGGAGATGCCGCTGCGCGGTGTCGCCGGTGGCGAGTCCGTCGACTCCGTCATCGACGACGACGACGGCGACGACCGCTTCGCCGAAGTCGTCGTGGGGCACGCCGATCACGGCCGATTCGGTGACGCCGTCGACCTCGTCGATCACGAGCTCGATCTCCTTCGGGTAGATGTTGTACCCGCCGCTGATGATCATGTCGCCGGCGCGTCCCTCCAGCGTCAGGCGGCCGTCGTCGTCGACGCGGCCGACGTCGCCGGTGATGAACCACCCACCTGCGCGGAACTCGGCGGCGGTCTTGTTGGGCAGCCCCCAGTATCCGGCGAACAGGCCGGGGCTGCGGATCTCGACGACGCCGGTCGACCCGGTCGGCACGGGGGTTCCCTCCGCGTCGGCGACGCGCAGGTCGACATCGGGGAGTGCGAAGCCGACCGTCCCCGGCACGCGCTCGCCGTCGTACGGGTTCGAGGTGATCATGCCCGCCTCGGTCATGCCGTACCGCTCGAGGATCCGGTGGCCGGTCCGTGCGGTGAACGCGGCGTGCACCCCTGCTGTCATCGGCGCCGGGCCGGAGGTGAACAGTCGTATCCCGGCACAGGTCGACTCGTCGAAGCGGTCGTCGTCGAGAAGTCGCACGTACTGCGTCGGCACACCCATCATCACGGTTGCACCGGGGAGGTGGGCGATCACCCGTCCGACGTCGAACGCCGGGAGGAAGACGACCTCGTTTCCGCCGAGCATCGCGCAGTGCAGGGCGACGAAGAGTCCGTGCACGTGGAAGACGGGCAACGTGTGCAGCAGCACGTCGTCGGGGCCGAACCGCCAGATGTCGTACAGCGCCTCGGCATTCGACCGGAGGTTGGTGTGGGTGAGCATCGCCCCTTTCGACCGCCCGGTCGTGCCGGACGTGTACAGCATCGCCGCGAGGTCGCTGCCCGACCGGGGAACGACCTCGTCGAGCGGACGCGCCGCGGCCGCGGCGTCGGCGAACGCCCCGTCGCCGGCCGCGCCGAGCGACGCCACCACCGCATCGAGACCCTCCAGCGTCTGGGGACGGGCGACGACGAGCGCCGGCCGCGCGTCGTCGACGAAGAACTCGACCTCGCTCCGGGTGTACGCGGTGTTCAACGGCACGTACACCGCGCCCGCCCGCAGGCAGGCGAGATACAGCGCGACCGCGTCGGGCGACTTGTCGACCTGGGCGACGACCCGGTCGCCGGGGGCCACGCCGAGGCCGTGGAGCGCTCCCGCCATCGCCGCCGACCGGTCGGACATCTGGCGGTACGTCCAGCCCGAACCGCCCGGGACGGTGAGCGCCGGGGCGTCCAGTCGGCCTGCCCAGCGGGCGGCCAGGGTCTCGAAGAGATTGTCGCTCATGCCCGGAGTCTGCACCGAGTATGTTGAGCAGGGCCAACATCGGACGTGGAGGTGGGCTGATGGCGGCATCGATCCCATTGGGCTGGCGTTGGAAGCGGTGGTTCTGGACCCGCTGGCAGTTGCTCCGGTTCCGGCTGAGCACGCCGCAGAACATCGGCGTCCCGGAACGTCATCGCGGTCGCCTCGAGGTGGCGCCGATGGGGGAGGTCTACCCGGACATCCCACTGCGCCACGTCCGTCTGGTGTCCGCGCTCCCCGACGCCGAGAACAGCTTCGGCATGCGGCTGCTCGTCAACACCGGACTGTTCCTCACGAAGATCGTCCGGCCGATGCGCGACGGTCTCCCCGAGGTCGACGCCGACGAGGAGCGGGCGCTCGAACAGGCCGGCATCGACGCGTACGCCGCGGCGCTCCGGCGTCCCGTCCGGCCCGAGGTGTACGCCACGCCTGGCCGTCCGGACCTCGGGGGAGCGGCGGTCGCCAGCCCGCTCGCCCTGTTCCTCGAGCGCGCCGACTCGGGCGAGCTGCAGTGGGACTTCCGCCACTTCAGCCGGTACGAACACCACGACGGTCTGTGTTCGCTCGCGTTGCGCGTCGTGTTCGCTCCCGTCGCAGGCACGGCCGAGCTGGCCGCGGAGCGGATCGACAGCGACGCGTTCGGCACCGTCGGTCCCGACGACGAGCGGTGGGTCGAGGCGACGCGGCTGGCGATCTGCTCGGCGACGACGCAGCTCGCACTGACACGGCACTTCAACTACGTCCACCTCGTCAGCGGCGACCACTGGGACGTCGCCACCCGCAACCGGCTCCCCAGCGACCATCCGCTGTACCGGCGGCGGAAGCAGTGCTTCGATAGCGACCTCATCGACTAGGCGCACAAAGTTCGTCCAGATCTGACCACGTATGGTCGTGGGATGGCATCCGTGTAGCTCTGCGAGAGCGGCCTCGACGTCT
>CAYGLH010000349.1:0-1467 GCA_964350535.1 uncultured Ilumatobacteraceae bacterium | reverse complement strand
TGATGGCGTACTCCGACGACATGTACCAGGCGTACGACATCGCCGTCACGAACCCGCTCGCCGACTGGGCGCGCCGGGGACTCGGCGACGAACCGTTCGATCACCCGAGCCACGACAACCTCGTCGAGCTCTTCGCGGTGATGCACCGTCACGTCGAGCGCTATCTCTCCGTGTACTACGACTCCGACGACGCGCTGCGTGCCGACGGCGCCGTCGCCGCCTGGCTCGAGGAGCTGGCGGAGCTCGTCCCCAACGGCCTCGGCGCCGTCGAGGAGGAGCTGACGATCCCGTCGCTGCGGCTGCTGATCGCCGGCTACCTGTCCGAGGGCAGCACCATCCACGACCTCGCCGGTACGACGCTGTGGGACTACCAGCTCTGGTCGGCGAGCAACCCGACGCGCGTCCACGAGAACGGCCGGCGGGTCCCCGTCGATGTCTTCCAGCGCGTGCTCAACAACAACTTCGCGCTGCAGATCCGACGGGCGCCGCTGCTGGCCGACTACGGGGCCGTGGCCCTCGACGAGCGGGGTGCGGCGGCGTTCGCGCTCTTCCACGGCGAGTGCCAGACGCTGCAGGACCGGTACGACGCGGACCCGGCCGGACCGTGGCGGATGGAGCCGAAGAACCTCGAGATCAACATGAACGGCTGAGCCGGACGGAGACACCGATGGACACACCGAACCAGGACGAGGCGCGAGCCGGCGCCGTCGCAGCCCTGGAGCGCGGCGAGATCGACGACGCGATCCGTCAGCTCGAGCACATCGCCGCTGCCGACGATGCCGAGATCGACGCCCTGCTGGGGCTGGCGCGCTTCCGCAAGGAGGAGTACGAGCGCGCCGCCGGCCACTTCGCACGCGCCCTCGAACTGGCCGACGGCGACGGGTCGGCGACAGCGGAGTGGGCCCACATGCTCGCCGCGTCGCAGGCCAACACCGCCGGCGAGGTGCACGTCCAGGTGCCCGATGAGACGTACTTCGACCGTGACCGCCTGCTCGCGGCGCCGCCCGATCCTGGCCTCCCGGCTCCGGGCGCGGATCGTGCGCCCGGAACGTGGCGGCGGGTGCGCATCGCGGTCGGCCACGGCATCGGCACGGTCGGCGGTGCCGTCATGCACTGGCTGACGATGCGGCTGGGCAAGCGCTACCGCGGCGAGGTGTGGACCACGTGGTACCGCAAGCGCCTCTACACAGGGATCCTCACGCTCGCCTACATGCGCCAGAAGCTGAACGCCGACAACCTGCGCTCGACCTATCCGGCAGGCACCAAGGTGGGGTTCGCCCCGGACGGGCTCCAGCCGCCGCCCGGCGTGACCCACTACCGCACGGCCGACGGCACGTGGAACAACCTCGCCGACCCGAAGGAGGGGGCCGCGGGGACACGGTTCCCGCGCAACGTGGCCAACGAGTGCATCGCTCCGGCGAGCGACGCGGAGCTGTTGTCGCCGAACCCGCGCACGATCAGCCACAC
>CAYGLH010000348.1:0-3952 GCA_964350535.1 uncultured Ilumatobacteraceae bacterium | reverse complement strand
TCGCTGGCGACTCCGGTCCCCACGGGCACGGGCGGCTCGACGCTGCAGATCGAGATCAACAACATCCGCAAGCACCTGCTGATCGAGCACGGCTTGAAGCCCGACGTTCCCGACAACCGCATCATCGGGGCGGCGATCGGTCAGTCCGACTACGGGCCGACCACGATCATCAGCAACGACGCCGCACTGCGGATCAAGGCGGCGCACCTCGGGGTCGATGCGGCGGAACACCGGCCGACGAGGTCGACCCGCGAACCGTCGGCCGTCGGCTGGACGACGATCGACTCGACCTACGAGGCGATCGACTGCCTCTACGCGGCGAGCGCCATCGCGATGGACGCCGCCGGCCCCGATGTCGCCGACACCCTCAGCGAGAACGAGTTCGCGGTACTCCGCTCCGGCTCGCAGTCGGCGCTCACCCGGGCGGTCGGTGATGAGCTGGTGTTGCTCTCCCACGCCTGCCCCGAGCCGTGGGGCCTGCGCCCGCGCAACAAGGAGCAGCGCTTCGCCCTCGAGCTGCTGCTCGACCCGGACATCTCCGTCGTCGCCCTCGACGGGCGCGCCGGCACCGGCAAGACCCTGCTGGCGATCGCCGCCGGCCTCGAGCAGGTCGTCGAACACAGCCGCTACGAGCGGCTGGCCGTCTACCGACCGCTCGTCCCGGTCGGTCGCGCCGATGTCGGGTTCCTCCCGGGCGGCCTCGACGAGAAGCTCGACCCCTGGATGGCGGCGATCCACGACGCCGTGGTCGCCCTCACCGACATGGGCAGCAGCCACGACGCCGGCAACCTCATCGAGGAGCTGACCAGTCGCGGGCAGTTGTCGCTCGAGTCGGTGACGTTCCTCCGGGGCCGCTCGCTGCAGCGGCAGATGGTCGTCATCGACGAAGCCCAGAACCTCGAGCCGACCACGCTGCGCACGATCCTCACGCGCGTCGGCGACGGGACGAAGGTGATCTTCACCGGCGACACCAGCCAGATCGACGCGCCGTACCTCGGCGAGTCGAACAACGCGCTGACCGTCCTCACCTCGGCGTTCGACAACCAGCGCTGCTTCGGCCACATCACGCTCACCGCCTGCGAGCGCAGCGACGTCGCCAGCCTCGCCGCCGAGTTGCTCTGAGCCGACACGCGGCCCCGCTGGGAGGGCGGTCCGCCGGCGTGGCGGCAACCTGTTACATCGGGGTCTGACCCCGGGGTAACAGGTGTCAGAGCCCCTGTCTAGGGTGGGAGGCGTGGAGTTGCCGCCGTTCGCCGTCGTCGACCTGGAGACGTCCGGCATGTCCACGCGATGGCACCGCATCTTGCAGCTCGGGGTCGTCACCGTCGACGCCGACGGCACGGTGCTCGACGAGTGGGAGACGCTCGTCAAGCTGCGATGGCCCCTGCAACGGGTCGGTCCGACCCACGTGCACGGGTTGCGCCGCCGTGACCTGCGCGACGCCCCGCCGCTCGACGGGGTGCTCGAGGGCCTCGCCGAGCGACTCGACGGGGCCACCTTCACCGCTCACAACGCAGCGTTCGACGGGGCCTTCCTCCTGCGGGCGGCGCGCAAGCGCCCCGACCTCGGGCTCGACGAGCGCATCGCCCCCGGGCTGTGCACGTTGCGCATGTCGCGGCGGCTCGACCCCGACCGGCTCGACTCGCATCGGCTCGGCGACGTGTGCGCCCGCTACGGGGTCCCGCTCGACCGGCCGCACGAAGCACTCGCCGATGCATCGGCGACGGCCCAGATCCTCCCCCACCTCTTGCGCGCCCACGGGGTCGCCACCGCGGCAGATCTCGAGCCGTTCTACGAGCGCTCCATCGATCAGCGCGCGACGGAGGTCGGCCGCCGGGCGTCTCAGCTCGACGCGTAGCCCGCCAACACGGAGCGGGCCAGCTCGACGCCGACGTCGGCGGCGGCGACGGGCGCGACCACCTCGGCGTCGGGTCCGAGCCGCACCAGGAGCCGCCCCAGCCAACGCTCGGAGGCGTACGGCAGGGTCACCTCGGTCCGTCCGTCGGCGAGCTCGGTCACGTCGTCCACCGGGTACTCCTCGGCGATCCAGCGCCCCGGGGGCCTCACCCGGAGCGTGGCACGCGGGACGGCGGCATCCGCGAAGAACTCCTCCGGTGCGCGTACGACCTCGTCGGTGGGTTCGACCCGGCCGGTCGGCTCGGCGCGCTCGATCCGGTCGAGGCGGAACGTCCGCCGCCCCTGCGAGCGACGGTCGTCGGCCACGACGTACCAGTGACCGGACTCGACGAAGACGTGGCGCGGCACGATGGTCCGGGCGGTGATCTCGTCGCGGCCGGGCGAGTAGTAGTCGATGTCCAGCTCGGCACCGTCGACGGCGCTCGCGGCGACCAGGTCGAGCACCGGTGGCCGTCGGACGTCGACGACCACCCCGGCTGCGTCGTCGGCACTGCCGTCGGTGGCGGCCGGGCCCCCCACCCCGGCGTCGACCAAGGCGGCACCGAGCTTCGACAGCCCCCGTGCCAGCGCACCCCCGCGGTCGGCGCCCGGCAGCTCCAAGGCGGCGCGCCCCGCCGCGAGCAGCGCGAAGCCCTCGGGTGCGGTGAGCCGCAACGGGCGCGTGAACAGGCGCGGCACCCCGACGAAGACCACGCCGTTGTCCACGAAGACGTCGATCATCTCGTCGACGAACGGCGGGAGTCCGCACATGGCCACGAGCTCGAGATCACCCTGCACCTGGCGTTCGGTCAGTTCGAAGCGTGCCGCCACCTCCGCCAGCGGCACCTCGCCGCGCTCCATCAGCCACGGCAGCATCACGAGCAGCCGCTGCAGCCGGTCCTGGGCCCGGCGGGGACCGCTCACGACGATCCGCCCACCGCGGTCAACCAGTCGACCACATCGGCGCGCACCTCGGGCGGGTCGAGGACGACCGCGTGCTCGAGCAGCCCCAGCACCCACGAGCGGAACGCCGCCCGGTTCGATGCCGGCACGCGTACCACGACGCTGCCGTCGTCGCCGGTCGCCACCACGCGCTCGTCGCCCAGCTCCCTGCAGACCGCGGCGGCGCGACCGGCGTCGATCCGCACGGTGGCCTCGACGGCGTCGGCGTCGTCGTCGAGCAGTTCCTTCGGATCAGCGGGAAACGCAGCGCGGGCATCGAAGGCGGCGGGGCGGGCGAACGCGCCCGACTCGCCGGTCCGGATGGAGTCGGCGCCACCGTCGAACCGGTCCACCCGGTACGTCCGCTGCTCCTCGTGGTCGTGGTCGTAGCCCACGACGTACCAGAAGCCGCCGCGCAACAGCAGTCCCCACGGGTCGAGCGTGCGCTCGCGATCGCGGTACCCGAAGGTGATCGCCGCGCGGGCGGCGACGGCCGAGCGGATCACAGGCAGCTCGGGGAGGTCGGGAAGGACGGCCGACACCGGCAGGTGCTCGTCGCCGCCGACGACGCCGCCCAGCTTCCAGATCGCCTGCTTCGAGGCCGACGAGTCGGTGTGCACCGTGGCGGCGGCGACCTGGAGGGCGCGCACCTCGTCCGGCTCGAGCGCGAGGTCGGCGAGCTCGTAGTGGTGGCGATCGATGCGGTACCGGGTCTGTCCCGCGTAGGCGCCACCGGTGACCACCTCGGTGTCGATCGGGACGCCGATCTCGCGCAACGCCGCCTTGTCGCGTTCGAACGCCGCGCGCCGTGCCTGGTCGGCGTCGGGGTACTGGCCCTCCAGCTCGGCGGCGATCTGCACCAGGCTCAGCGGCTCGGTGGTCTCCAGGAGGAGTGCGAGCAGGTTCGTGAGACGCTCGACGCGATCGGCCATCGACGCTCAGCCGTAGTCGTAGAAGCCGCGACCCGTCTTGCGTCCGAGCAGCCCCGCCTCCACCATCCGCGACAGCATCGGCGGCGGCGCGTACAGGGGCTCCTTGAACTCCTCGTACAGGCTCTCGGCGACGGCCTGGGTGGTGTCGAGCCCGATGAGATCGGCGAGATGGAGCGGGCCCA
>CAYGLH010000347.1:1111-3957 GCA_964350535.1 uncultured Ilumatobacteraceae bacterium | reverse complement strand
TCTTGGTCGCCGCCTTCTTGGTCGCGGTCTTCTTGGTCGCCGCCTTCTTGGTCGCAGCCTTCTTGGCCGCAGCCTTCTTCGTGGCGGTCTTCTTCGCCGCCGCCTTCTTGGCGGGCGACTTCTTCGTGGCGGCCGTCGCGTCGGTTGTCGAGGCGGTCTTCGTCGCCGCCGCCTGCTTCGCCGCCGACCTCTTGGGGGTGGTCTTCTTCGTGGCGGACTTCTTGGATGCAGGCTTCCTGGCGGCGGTCTTCGTCGCCGCGGTCTTCTGGGCCGCGGACTTCTTCGCTGCGCCACGCCGGCGCGACGGCTTCTTCGCCGGCGGCTGATCCACGGTCGCCCCGTCCCCCGCCTCCTCAGCGGTCGGAGCGTCGGGCACGTCGGTCGTCTCGGCCTCCACCGCTTCCTTGACCTCGTCGGGCCGATCGACGTCGGCGTCGCTCACGGCGATGGCCGCCATGTCGGGCAGCGCGCAGTCGATGCTGCGGCGCTCGGGCACGAAACTGACCACGACGGCGGTGACGGATTCGCCGATCTTCATCTGCTTGCGGGCGCTGCGCGGCGGTGGGTCGGACATCAGCCGCAACGGGATGTAGCCACGGACCCCGTCGTCACCGATCGAGATGTACGCCCCGTGCGACGAATAGGCGTCGACGGTGCCGTTGATGCTGGTGCCGATCGGATGGTGCTCCACGAACTGCAGGAACGGCAACACGTCGTTGACGGGCTCGCCGCGCTTCGGTGCGGGGCGCTTCTCGGCGTCGTTGTCGGCGGGCGCGTCGGACGTCTGTGACGTGTCGTCGGACTGCTTCGCTTCGGATTGCCCGCTCGGCGGAGGGGACTTCGGCACCGGCATCGGCTCGCTGGCAGCCTTGCTCGCCTTGCGCCCGCCGCGTGAACGCCCACCACGCTTCGACGACCCTTTGGACGCCGTGGCCTTGCGGCTGACCGGCCCACGCACAGGGACCCGGTCGACGAACACCCAACCCACGTGAGGCACGGGCTTGCCGCCGATGAGCCGACCCTCGTCGAACAGCCAGCCGTACTCGCCGTGGAACTCCTGGAACGAGTCGTTGGACAGCACCGTGGCGTTCGCGGTGTCGGCGATGCTGAGCACGAATGCGTCGCCGCGGCCGACCGCGCCGGCCGGCGGGGAGACCAGCTCGTTGTTGGCGATCCCCTCGTCGTAGTCCTTCACCTCGGACTTGTCGATGCGATGGCCGAACGTGGCGTCGACGACGACGGTGATGGCGGTATCGGGGTACTTCGCCATGAACGCCATCACGGCGTCTTGCAGTTGGGCCAGGCTCGGTAGTGACCGTCCCTCGGTTGCGATGTTGGACCCGTCGACAACGACGTGCTCAGGTCCTGATTTGTTGCTCATTCAGCGGTGGTTCCCATGTCGGCCCGTGGAGACGGTACCGGGTCATCGTAGGCTCGCCGCGCATGATCCGAGCAGTGCTCTGGGACTTCGGCGGCGTGATCCTGTCGAGCCCGTTCGAAGCGTTCAACCGATACGAGACCGAGAACGGCCTCCCGCTGGACTTCATCCGCACCGTGAACGCCACGGATCCCGACACGAACGCATGGGCGCTGCTCGAGCGCAGCGAGATCGACGCCGTCGAGTTCGACACACGGTTCGCCACCGAGTCGGAGGCGCTCGGCAATCGAGTTCCCGGCGCCGACGTCCTCGGTTGTCTCAGCGGCGACGTCCGTCCCGAGATGGTCGCCGCCCTCGACGCGGTGATCGAGGCCGGCTACCGCACCGCGTGCCTGACCAACAACGTGGTCGGCGGCGATCCCCGCCCCGAGGTCGACGCGGTGATGGGCCGATTCGAGCACATCGTCGAGTCGAGCAAGGTGGGGTGCCGCAAGCCGGAACCCGAGTTCTACGAGATCGCGTGCGGGCTGCTCGACGTCGAGCCGACGGAGTGCGTGTTCCTGGACGACCTGGGCATCAACCTGAAGCCGGCGAAGGCGATGGGCATGACCACGATCAAGGTGCTCGACCCGCAGCAGGCGATCGCCGACCTCGGCGACGCGCTCAGCCTGACCTTCTGACCAACCTGTCACAACGGGGTCTGACACCTTTGTGACAGGTGGGGGTCACAGGCCCTCGAACACCTCGTCCATCAGGTGGGCGTGCTCCTGGTCGTGGATCGCCTTCGAGCCCGTTGCCGGGCTGCCGGACTCCACGCGTGCCACGTGGCGCAGGTCGTAGCCGCGCTGCTTGATGCGCCACACGTGGTGCTCGATGAACTTCCAGGCGGCCATGTTCTCCGGCTCCTCCTGGAGCCACACGAGCTCCTTGGCGTTCGGGTAGTGCTCGAGCAACTCCATCATCTGCTCGGTCGGCAGCGGGTAGAGCTGCTCGATCCGGACGACGGCAACGGGGGCACCACGCGCATCGCGCTCGGCCATCGCGTCCCAGGCGACCTTCCCCGAGCAGAACACCAGCCGGCGCACGGCGTCGCGGTCGAGGTCGGCCGGATCGTCGAGGACCTCCTGGAACGAGCCGGTGGTGAGCTCGTCGATGCTCGATCGGGTCTGCTTCATCCGCAGCCCTTGCTTCGGCGAGAACACGACCAGGGGTGTGCGGCGCTCGGAGTGCACCTGGCGACGCAGCAGGTGGAAGAAGTTGGCGGCCGTGGTGGCGTTGCACAGCTGCATGTTGTCCTCGGCGGCGAGGGTGAGGAACCGCTCGATGCGCGCCGAGCTGTGCTCGGGACCCTGGCCCTCGTACCCGTGCGGGAGCAGGATGACGAGCCCGTTCTGCTGGTCCCACTTGTCCTCGGCGGCGACGAGGTACTGGTCGATGACGATCTGTGCGCCGTTGATGAAGTCGCCGA
>CAYGLH010000347.1:0-1101 GCA_964350535.1 uncultured Ilumatobacteraceae bacterium | reverse complement strand
GTTGGAGTGCGAGTAGCCGTACTCGAACCCGAGCGCGGCGTACTCGGACAGCAGCGAGTCGAAGCACCAGAACTGGGTGTCGCCCGACCCCTCGAGGCTGTCGAGCGGCATCCAGGCGTCGCCCGTCTCGTAGTCGACGAGCGCGGCGTGGCGATGGCTGAACGTGCCGCGCCGCGAGTCCTCGCCGGCGATGCGCACCGGGTGCCCCTCGAGCACCAGCGAGCCGTAGGCGAGCGTCTCGGCGGTGGCCCAGTCGACCTCGCCCGACTCGTACATCTTCGTCCGGGTCTGGAACTGCTTGGCCAGCTTGGGGTGGATCGTGAAACCCTCCGGGTAGTCGGTGAGCGTGGTGAAGATCTGGTCGAGCGTGGCCCGCTCCACGCCGGTCGGGATGTGCGGGAGCACGCCGAGCGGCTTCGGCGGCCGCGCCGCCGACACGGGTTCACGCGTCTGGGAGCGCGTCTCGTCGAGGGCCACCTGGAGCTTGTCGTGGAAGTCGGTGAGCGCCTGCTCGGCCTCGTCGACCGAGATGTCGCCGCGCTTGACCAGCGTCTCGACGTAGAGCTTGCGGACGCTGCGCCGTTCGGCGATCGCCTTGTACATCAAGGGCTGCGTGTAGCTGGGGTCGTCGCCCTCTTTGTGGCCGTGACGGCGGTAGTACACCATGTCGATCACGACGTCCTTGTGGAACTCCTGGCGGTACCGCCAGGCCAGCTTGGCGACCCGGGCGCACGCCTCGGGGTCGTCACCGTTGACGTGGAAGATCGGGGCCTGCACGGTCTTGGCCACGTCGGAGCAGTAGAGCGAGCTGCGGGCGTACTGCGGCGACGTCGTGAACCCGATCTGGTTGTTGATGATGAGGTGGATCGTGCCGCCGATGCGGTAGCCGCCGATGTCGCTCATCGCCAGGCACTCGGCCACGACGCCTTGGCCGGCGAACGCGGCATCGCCGTGGATCAGCAGCGGGAGGACCGGGAACGAGCCGGGCGGGTCGATCTGGTCCTGCTTGGCGCGAACCATGCCCATCACGATCGGGTCGACCGTCTCGAGGTGGCTGGGGTTGGCGGCCAGTTCGACGGCGATGTCGGCGCCGGACGGGCT
>CAYGLH010000346.1:0-3961 GCA_964350535.1 uncultured Ilumatobacteraceae bacterium | reverse complement strand
GCGAGGTGGCGCGGGCGCTGGACCAGGAGGTGGAGGAGCTGCGGTTGCTGGCCGATGGCATCGACCCGGCGACCGGGGAACCGTTCGCCGACGACGTCGAGGCGATCTTCGACACCTTCCTCAGCCGCAACGTGCCGAACGACGACGAGGCGTTCTACACGCTCGTGGCCGGCGCTCCCTACCGGGCCAGCAGCGGCGCCCCGCCGCTCGCCGCGGACGACCCGTTGATCGCCAGGTGGCGGGCGGTCGACGCGCCCGCCAGCGGCACCTCGTCCACGCCCCAGGGCGAGGCGCGGTTCCTCGCCGTGCCGTTGACGACCGCGGACGAGGCGTTGGGCGTCTTCGTCGTCGTGTACTACCCCGACGGTGAGCGCGACGCACTGCTCCGCGGCGTGCGCACCGCAGCCTTGATCAGCGGCATCGCCCTGCTCGTGTCGGCAGCGATCGCCTGGGCGGCCGCCGGCCGGGTACTGCGACCGGTGCGCGAGATCACCGCCACGGCGCGGCGGATCAACGATGCCGACCTCTCCGAGCGGATCCCGGTCGAGGGCGCCGACGAACTGTCGGAGCTGGGCGGCACGTTCAACGACATGCTCGACCGGCTCGAGGAGGGGTTCCACGCCCAGCGGCGGTTCCTCGACGACGTCGCCCACGAGCTCCGGACGCCGATCACGATCGCCCAGGGGCACCTCGACCTGATCGAGTACGACGACCCGGTCGAGCAGCGCGAGACCATCGCCCTGGTCACCGACGAGCTCGAGCGGATGAACCGCTACGTCGCCGATCTGCTGGTCCTGGCGAAGGCCGATCGGCCGGACTTCGTCCAGCCGGGACCGGTCGACCTCGGTGAGCTGGTCGTCACGCTCGCGCAGCGCGTGTCGACGCTCGGCGCGCGCGAGTGGCACGTCGACGCGGCGCCCGCCCCCGGCCTGGTGGCGATCATCGCCGACGAGGGCCGGCTCTCCCAGGCGATGCTGAACCTCGCGACCAACGCCGTGCAGCACACCGGGCCGGGCGACGAGATCGGCATCGGCGCCGAGCTCGTCGACGGCCCGGACGGGACCCCCGGGTGGGTACGGATGTGGGTCCGCGACACCGGACCCGGCGTCGATCCCGACGTGCGCGCCGACCTCTTCGACCGTCGCACGCGCGCGGCGGCGAGCCGCGAGCGGCGACCGGACGGCATGGGCCTCGGCCTCTCGATCGTCGACGCGATCGCCCGCGCGCACGGCGGCGACGCGCGGGTCGAGTCGACCCCCGGCGTCGGGGCCGAGTTCTCGATCGTGATCCCCGACCGGGTGGACGCTGCGGTGCTCGAGCCTGACGCCGCGGTCCGGTGACCATGCTGGGGAGAGGATGTCGGTGAGGATGACGACGGTGAGGTTGACGATGCCGGTGAGCGTGATGATGTCGGTGATGACGGTGATGCGAGCGATGGACCCCGCGACCACGACCGGTGCGACGCGGTGACGCGCATCCTGATCGCCGAGGACGAGCAGCGGATCGTCAGCTTCCTCGAGAAGGGGTTGCGCGGCAGCGGGTTCAGCACCGTGGCCGTCCACGACGGTCCGACGGCGGTGGCGTTGGCGCGCGACGATTCGTTCGACCTGATGATCCTCGACCTCGGCCTGCCGCAGATGGATGGCATGGAGGTGCTGAACACCATCCGGGCCCGCGGCGAGCGACTCCCCGTGATCGTGCTCACGGCGCGCGACAGCATCGAAGACACCGTCTCGGGGCTCGAGCAGGGCGCCGACGACTACATGACGAAGCCGTTCCGCTTCGAGGAGCTCCTGGCGCGGGTGCGGTTGCGGCTCCGCGGACAGGACCAGGGCGAGTCGACGGTGCTCTCGGCAGGGCCGGTCGTCCTCGATCTGCGGACCCGACGGGCCGAGGTCGACGGAACGTCGATCGAGCTCACGGCCCGGGAGTTCGCGCTGCTCTCCACGTTTCTCCGCAACGCCGGTCAGGTGCTCACCCGCGAGCAGTTGCTGGATCACGTCTGGGGATACGACTTCGATCCCAACTCGAACGTCGTCGACGTGTACGTGCGCTACCTCCGCAAGAAGCTCGGCGAAGGTGTCATCACGACCGTGCGTGGGATGGGCTACCGGCTGGAGACGCCATGACCTCCGACTCCGTCGCCACCCGCATCGACGATCACGTGCTCCCGGCGGCCTCCTACCTGACCGGACCCGACGTGGCCGCGATCCTCACGCCCGCGGTGCAGATGGGCGGTGGCGAGCTGCGTTCCGCTCGGCCCGTGCACGTCCAGTACCGACCCGGATCGGACCTCGTCGTGCAGTTCACGTGCGGCGTCGCCTGGGCTGGTGGCGACGAGGTGCGAGAGACGCTCGTCGCCTCGACCACCGTCTACGGCGAGCCGCTCGGCACCGTTCCGGTCGAGGCCGATGCACCCGACGGGTCGACGTTGCGGGTCGGCGTGTGGCGGTGGCCGTTCGACCCCGCGTTGCCGGCACTGGACGACGTCGTGGTACCTCAGCGCGTCGTGGAGGTGATGGGTGGGATCGTCGTCGGTCCTCCCGAGCTGACCGTCGTCGCCTATCGCCCCACCGAGCGGGCGGTCGTGCGCGTGCGCGACCGGCGCGGCGACTTCTACGTCAAGGCCGTGCGCCCCGCCGCGACAGCCTCGTTCGTCGAACGTCACCAGCGGCTCGGTGCTGCCGGGCTCCCGGTGCCGCCGGTGCTCGCCGCCGACCACGACGCCGGATGGGTCGCCATGCAGGCCCTCGTCGGCGACACCTTCCGGATCAGGGTGAAGGAAGGGTGGCAGCCGTGGCCGTCCGCCGACGACCTCCTCGATCTCGCCGGCCGCCTGGCGACGGTCGAGCTCGACGGTGCCGTCCCGGTGCGCTCGCGCATCTCGGACGCGATCGCGCACGCCCGCGTCCTGGCCACGGTGGCGCCGGAACTGGACGACCGGCTGGCCGCGCTGGTCGAGGCGTTCGAGCTCGCGGAACCGCGTGCCGTGGCGCGCCGCGGGCCGACGATCCACGGCGACCTCCACGAGGGCCAGCTCGTGCTCGACGGTCGTGAGGGTGCGCCGATCATCGGCGGCGTGCTCGACATCGACGATGTCGGACCGGGTGACCCCATCGACGACCTCGGCACGTTGTTGGGCCATCTCACGTTCCGCGCGTCCGGGCTCGGGGCCGCCGGGGACGCGCTCGCGGGGTACGTCGACGAACTGGCGAACGCCTTCGGCCGGTCCGTGGATCCCGGCGAGTTGCGCACCGTGCAGGCGGCCGTGCTGATCGGCCTGGCGACCGGGCCGTTCCGGGTCCAACACCCGCAGTGGCGCGAGTCGCTCGAACAGCAGGTGGTCACCGCCGAGGCACTGCTGGCCGCAAGATGAGAGCTTTCTCAGACTGACGTCATCGCCTTCACATGCTCCCGCGGGATCGTGCCCAGCACAGGAACACACCCCTCACGACAGGAGCGAGCAATGGCAGGACCGAACATCAATCTGAACTGGCGTGTCGCGGCGGTCGTCGGTGTCGTCGCCGGGGCCGGCGTCGGCGGCTTCGCCCTCGCCGATCAGGGCCCCTGGAGCAGCGACCCCGCCGGCGAGGTCCGGCTCAACGACCCGCAGAGCGTCACCCGACTGTCAGCACCGGTCGTGGTGCCGACGACGGCATCGGCCTTCGCCTCCGCAGCGTCGGTCGCGACGTCGGCGACCACGCCGGCGTCCGTCACCTCCGTGACGACCGCACCCTCGGTCGCGTCGGCGGGCTTCGCCAGCCCACAGAGCACCCAGCGCAGCGCCATCCTCGCGCCGGTCCAGCCGAGCAGCGCAGCCCCGACCGTCCAGGCCGACAGCCCGGCGTCTCCGGTGTCGGTTGCGAGTGCACCGTCGGTGGCCAGCCCCGTGTCGCCGCCGAGCGCGCCGACGCCCGCCCCAGCCGTGGCCCCGCCGCCTCCGGCATCTGCGCCCGCGCCA
>CAYGLH010000345.1:0-3977 GCA_964350535.1 uncultured Ilumatobacteraceae bacterium | reverse complement strand
ACCGTCGGGTCGTCCTGACCCCAGAGGAGGAACCCGATGGCGTGGTAGCCGGTGAGGGGCGCGAGGGTCTCCGGGCTGAACACGTTGGCGACCAGGCCGGGCTCCTTGTGCACCCGCGCCCGTCTGCCGTCGCTGACCGCGATGCCGGCGGCCTCCTGGCCGCGGTGCTGCAGGGCGAACAGGCCGAAGAAGGCCAGCTGGGCGACGCCCTCGCCGTGCGGCGTCGAGACGCCGAACACACCGCACTCGTCCTTCGGGGTGTCGTCGGGGAGCCCGGCGCTGCAGCCCTCGCATCGGGTGGCCCATGGGTGGGGGGTGGGGGCCATCAATGGATCTCCAGTCCGGCGAGGGCGGCCTCGATGCGGGGTGCTGCGGGATATGCGGCGGGAACGAACTCGTCTCCGGTCAATCGTACGTAGGCGTCGACGTACCGCTCGGTCGTGGCGGTCCACACGTCGGCGGAGAGCTCGGGGACGGGCCCGGCGCCGGCGTATCCCGCTTCGGTCAGCGCCCGGCGCACCACCTCCTTGTCGACGCTCTCGGCTTCGTCGCCCGCGGCCCGTCGCTCCTCGAGCGATGCCGCCACCCACCAGCGCGACGAGTCGGGCGTGTGCACCTCGTCGATGAGCAGCAGCTGGCCGTCGCCGTCGATCCCGAATTCGTACTTGGTGTCGGCGAGTACCAGCCCGGCCGCTTCGCCCACCTCGACGCCCCGGTGGAACAGCGCCAGCGCTGCAGCCTGCACCCGATCCCACAGCTCGGCGTCGAGCAGTCCGCGGGCGACCACGTCGTCGCAGGTGAGCGGCTCGTCGTGGCCACCGTCGGCGGCCTTGGTGGTCGGTGTCACGATCGGTTCGGGCAGCCGGGCGGTCTTGGCCAGTCCGTCGGGCAGCCGATGCCCGTAGAGCAGCCGCTCGCCGCGGGCGTACTGCGTCCACAGGGCGGTGTCGGTGACGCCGGTGATGTGACCGCGCACGACGACCTCGACCGGGAGCGGCGTCGCGCTGGTGGCGATCGTGACGTTCGGGTCGGGAACTGCCACCAGGTGGTTGGCGACGATGTCACGGGTCGCGCCGAACCACCAGGCCGACAGCTGGTTGAGGACCTGACCCTTCCACGGCACCGTGGCGATGATCCGATCGAACGCGGAGAGCTTGTCGGTGGTGACGAAGAGCCGCTTGCCGTCGGGGAGGGCGTACGAGACGCGCACCTTGCCGGCGCGTCGATCGGTGAGCGGCAGGTGGATGTCGTCGAAGGGTGTCACCGCCGCCGTCACGTCAGATCGTCCTCGCGTGGGCCACGCCGTTCTCGAAGAGCTTCAGGCCCAGGTGGCGCCGTCCGCCCCCGCCGCGGGCATGGCGCGGGTGTTGGCGGGGCACGATGTGGTTCTCCGGGTGCGGCATCAGCCCGAGCACGACGCCCGAGGAGTCGCACACGCCGGCGATGTCGTGCACCGATCCGTTGGGGTTCGTGCTGCGGTAGCGCAGGGCGATCTGCCCGGCCTCTTTCAAGGCGTCCGGGTCCGGGTGGACGTAGCGACCTTCGCCGTGGGCGATCGGGCAGTGGATCGCGTCGTCGAGGTCGCGGGTCCAGATGCTCCGGCTCTTCGGCGCGTCGAGCACGACCCAGCGGCAGTCGAACCGGCCCTGCGCGTTGTGGCCCAACGCACCGGGCAGCAGGCGCGCCCGCGTCAGCACCTGGAAGCCGTTGCAGATCCCGAGGACCGGCCGGCCCGAGTCGACGAACGAGCGGAGCCGTTCGCCCAGACCGAGCGTGAGGTCGAGCGCCATGAGCCGGCCGGCGCCGAGCGCGTCGGCGTAGCTGAACCCTCCGGCCACGACCGCCAAGGATGCGTTCTCCAGCAGTTGTGGCCGTTCGACGAGCTCGTGTGCCAGGACGATCTTCGGCGTGGCACCGGCCATCTCGAGCGCGGTCGCGACGTCGCGATCGCGGTTGGTGCCGGGCCCGGCGAGCACGATCGCGTTGACCCGGCTCACCGGTCACCTCCGTTGAACGCGTCTGCCAGTCGTGACACGGCGATCGGGTCGAGCCCCGGCAGCGACAGCTCGTTGCTCTCGTCGACCCGCCCGACCACGAGGAGCTCGTCGTCCATCACCTTCTTGAACGCCGGCGCGTTGCGCGGTTCGATCTCGACGAGCAGCCTGCCGGTGGACTCGCTGAACAGGGCGGTGGTCAGGTCGTCGTGGGGGAGGGTGTCGATGGTGGCTCCTCGACGCCCGGCGATGCACATCTCGGCGAGGGCGACGGCGAACCCGCCTTCGCTGAGGTCGTGGCACGACGAGACCAGGCCGCCCTGCATCGCGGCGTGCAGGCGCCGGTAGCGGTCGGGTGCGTCGGGATCGGGGGCGGGCACGTCGCCGAGGTCCTCGGGCGGTCCCTGCACCAGGTCGAGGTGTGAACCGGCGAACTCGGGGTCGGTGGTGCCGAGCAGCATCAACAGGTTGCCCGCCGAGGTGAGGTCGGGCGTGACGACACGGTCGGCGTCGGGCACGTGCCCGACTGCGGTGATCACCAGGGTGGGCGGCACGGCGTGCCGTTCCCCGTCGCCGCCGACGTACTCGTTGTTCAAGGAGTCCTTGCCCGACACGAACGGGGCGTTGTGCATGTGCGCCGCGCCGCAGCAGCCCTCGACCGCCACGACCAGCTCGCCGAGCGTCGTCGCCCTCCGGGGATCGCCCCACGAGAAGTTGTCGAGCAGGGCGATGCGGTCCGGGTCGGCACCGACGGCGACGGCGTTGCGGATCGCTTCGTCGACGACCGCGTAGGCCATCGCCTCGGGGTCGTGCAGCCCGTACCAGGGGTTGACGCCCACGCCGATGGCGAACCCGTGATCGGCGGTCGGCTCGGCCAGCACGACGCCGTCGGCGGGCCCGTCGGCCGCAGCGCCGATCAGCGGTCGGACGACGGTCGCTCCCAGGATCTCGTGGTCGTACTGGTGGATCGTGGCCGCCTTGCTGGCGATGTTGGGATGGGCGAGCAGTGCGAGCAGCGTCGCCTCGGGGTCGTCGACCGAGCGGCCCACGTGCGAGTCGCGCTGCGGATCGGGGAGCACGGCGGACATCTGTCGCTGCGGACGTCCGTCGTGGAGGAACTTCATGTCGATGTCGGCGACCACGTGGTCGCCGGAGCGCACGAGCAGTCGCCCGTCGCCGGTGAAGCTGCCGATGTCTGCCATCTCGACGCCGTGCTTGGCGCATCGTGTGCGCAAAGCGCTGATCGATCGCGGCGGGACGGCGACCACCATCCGCTCCTGGGCCTCGGACAGCCAGACCTCCCATGGCTCGAGGCCCGGATACTTGCGCGGCACGAGCTCGAGGTCGACCTCGGCGCCGACGTGCTCGGCCATCTCGCCGACGGCGGAGGACAGCCCACCGGCACCGCAGTCGGTGATCGCGGAGTAGAGCTCCTCGGCGCCGACGAGCACGTCGATCAGCAGCTTCTCCACGATCGGATCGCCGATCTGCACGCTGGCGCCGGCGACCTCGCCCGTCGTGGCGTCCATCGTCTCGGACGAGAAGGTGGCGCCGCGGATGCCGTCGCGGCCGGTGGCGCCGCCGAGCACGACCACGCGATCGCCGCGGTTGGGGCCCTCGGGCAACGGTCGCGACGGGGCAGCGCCGATGCAACCGGCGAAGACGAGCGGATTGGCGGTGTACGCCTGGTCGTAGAGGATCGCGCCGGCGACGGTCGGCAAGCCGATCTTGTTGCCGTAGTCGGCGACACCGTCGATGACCCCGCCGCGGATGCGGCGCGGGTGCAGCGTGCCGTCCGGGAGGTCGTCGAGGGGCAGGTCGGCGGGGCCGAAGCACAAGATGTCGGTGACGGCGATCGGGCGGTGCGCCGCGCCGAGGACGTCGCGGATCACGCCGCCGACGCCGGTGTTGGCGCCACCGAACGGCTCCACCGCCGACGGATGGTTGTGGGTCTCGGCCTTCAACGCGAGCGTCGTGCCCTTG
>CAYGLH010000344.1:0-4002 GCA_964350535.1 uncultured Ilumatobacteraceae bacterium | reverse complement strand
GTCCCGTCGCCCGGTGTGACAATTCCGGCGACTTGTCGTGGAGGTCTGCCCACTCATGTCCATCGCCATCACCGACGATCACCAAGCGCTCGCCGAGACGGTTCGCAGCTTCGCCGAGAAGCGCGACCTCCGCGGCGCGGCGCGCCGTTGTCTCGAATCGCCCGGCGACTCTGCCGTGGAGTTCTGGGACGAGCTGGCGGCGTTGGGATGGCTCGGCCTGCACCTGCCCGAGGACGTCGGCGGTTCCGGCTACGGGATCGACGAGCTGGTCGTCGTGGTCGAGGAGCTCGGGCGGGCCGTGGCCCCTGGGCCGTTCGTGCCGACGGTGATCGCCAGCGCCGTGATCGCCGCCACCGCGGACGACGAGCTGCGGGCCCGTCTGCTCCCTGGGCTCGCCGACGGCTCAAAGGTGGGCGCCGCGGCGCTCGGCGGCTCCGTCACCTTGGCGGGTTCGACCGCCTCCGGTGACGCCGGCGCCGTGCTCGGCGCCTCCACGGCGTCGGTGCTGGTCGTTCCCGTCGGCGACGACATCGCCGTCATCGAGGTCGGCGACGGCGATGCGGTCACGATCGACGCTCCGCCGAGCCTCGACCCGACACGCGGCAGCGGCCGGGTCACCCTCGACGGGGCACCGGCCACGGTGATCGTCGGCGGCCGCCGGGCGCTCGTCGACCTCGCCCGCGTGATCCTGTCCGCCGACGCGGTGGGTGTGGCTCGGGAGTGCACCGACATGGGTGCCGCGTACGCCAAGGAGCGGATCCAGTTCGGTCGTCCGATCGCCATGTACCAGGCGGTGAAGCACCATTGCGCCAACATGGCCGTCGCCACCGAGTTGGCGACGAGCGCGGTGTGGGACGCAGCGCGCGCCGCGGCGACCGGTGGCGAGCAGTTGACCTACGCCGCCGCGGCCGCCGCCACGCTGGCCGCGCCCGCCGCCGACCTCTGCGCCAACCTGAACACGCAGGTGCACGGCGGCATCGCCATCACCTGGGAGCACGACGCCCACCTCTACATGCGTCGCGCGACCACCCTCCTGCACTATCTCGACGCGCCGGAGGCGGCGCGCGAGCTCACCCAGCTGACCCGCGAAGGCGTCGCCCGCGAGAAGGCGATCGAACTGCCGCCCGAGGCCGAGGCGATCCGCGAGGAGGTGCGGGCGTTCGCACAGGGCATCGCCGACCTGCCGCCCGACGAACAGCGGACGCAGCTCATCGACACCGGTTACGTGATGCCGCACTGGCCGAAGCCGTACGGGCGCGCCGCGGGCGCGGTCGAGCAGCTGGTGATCGAGCAGGAGTTCGCCGCCGCGGGCGTCACCCGTCCGGCGTACGGCATCACGGCGTGGAACATCCTCACGATCATCCAGTACGCCACGCCGGATCAGATCGAGCGGTGGGTGCGCCCGGCGCTCAACCAGGATGTCATCTGGTGTCAGCTGTTCAGCGAGCCCGACGCGGGTTCCGACGCGGCCGGCGTGAAGACCAAGGCGACGCGCGTCGACGGTGGCTGGAAGGTCAACGGACAGAAGGTGTGGACGAGCGGTGCGCACGTGTCCGGCATGGGCTTCGCCACGGTGCGCACGAACCCGGACGTACCCAAGCACGACGGCATCACGATGATGGCGATCGACATGCACGCGCCCGGTGTCGAGGTGCGGCCGCTCAAGATGACGTCGGGCAACTCCGAGTTCAACGAGGTGTTCTTCAACGACGTGTTCGTCCCTGACGACGACGTGGTCGGTCCGGTCGACGGCGGCTGGACGGTCGCCCGCGCCACGCTCGGCAACGAGAGCGTCAGCATCGGATCCGGCGGCGGGGGGATGTCGATGCCCGGCGCGGCGCTGATCGAGCCGTTCGATGCCCACCCGGAGCGCCTCGACGGCGGCGAGGCACGGGTCGGGCGGTACATCGCCGACCATCAGGCGATGGGTCTGCTCAACCTGCGCAGCGCCAACCGGGCGGTCGCCGGCGGCGAGCCGGGGCCGGAAGGCGCGATGACCAAGCTGGTGCTGTCCGAGATCGGCCACGAGGCGGCGGCGATCATGACCGAGCTCAACGGTCCCGACTCGCTGTTCATGGACGGTGCGGGGGCGCTGTCCAACATGCTTGTGTTGATGCACCGCGGGATGTCGATCGCCGGGGGCACCTCGGAGATCAAGCGCAACCAGATCGGCGAGCGGATCCTCGGCCTGCCGCGCGACCCGCTCTTGAAGTAGGCCGTGCGCCGGTTGTGAAGCAGGTAGGAACGGCGCCGGACCCGGTGCCCGCCCGACGCGCCAGGGGATAGACAGGGTCCATGGCCTCCCTGCCGTCTCCACCGACCGAGCCGCCGTACTTCTCGCGCCCCCAGCTGCCTGCATCTCCCGGCCCGCTCCCGCCGCCCCAGGTCGGCGCCGACGGGCCGACGCCGCCGTCCGACCCGGAGTCGCCGCGCCGTGGCCGGCGCTGGGGTTTCGTCGCCGTCGTGGGTGGCGTGGCGCTCGTCGCCGGCATGACCGGCACGATCATCGGTGAGCGGATCGCCGACGAGATGGACGAACCGCCGGGGCAGGCCTCCCAGCTGCCGGTGAACATCGCCGAACCCCGCGACGAGGGCGCAGGGCGGCTCGACGTCGCCACCGTGGCCGACTACATCGCGCCGTCGGTCGTGACGATCAGCGCCGACATCGGCCTCGGCACGTCCGTGGGCACCGGGGTGATCATCTCCGAGGACGGCGAGATCCTCACCAACGCCCACGTCGTCGAGAACGCCGACGAGGTGCGCGTGCGGCTCGCCGGCGAGACGGAACCGCGGGAGGTCACCGTGCTCGCCACCGACGCCAGCAACGACCTGGCGCTCCTGCGGATGAACGGCGAGGGCTTCGCCGCCGCCACGTTCGCCGACCCGGGCAGCACGTTCATCGGCGACGAGGTCCTGGCGATGGGGTTCGCGCTCGGTCTCGACGGTGACCCGTCCGTGACGCTCGGCATCGTGTCGGCGCTCGACCGCACGATCGGCGACGGCGACGTGTACCTCGACGGCCTCATCCAGACCGACGCGGCGATCTCGTCCGGCAACTCGGGCGGACCGCTCGTGAACGCCGCCGGCGAGGTGGTCGGGATCAACACGGCTGTCGCTCGCGACACCGCCACCACCGCCGCCACCAACGTCGGGTTCGCGATCTCGGTCGGTGAGGCGCTGCCGATCATCGAGGAGCTGCGCGAGCGCGCCGGCTCCGACCAGGACACCGAACGCGAGCAGGCGTTCCTCGGGGTCGGCCTCGCCGAGCGCGAGGACGGCGGGCAAGGCGTGGTCGTCACCGACGTCAGTGCCGGCACCCCGGCCGAGGACGTCGGCATCGAGGCCGGCGACCTGATCGTCGCCGTCGACGGTTCCTCCACCGACGGCGCCGCCGGCCTGATCGCAGCGATCCGCGACCACAGCCCTGGCGACGAGGTCACCGTCACCGTGATGCGCGACGGCGAGCCGATCGAGCTCCAGGTGGCGCTGACGGCACGACCGTCGGAGGACTGAGGCTCGCGGCTGCGGGTCGCACGCAACGCGCCGCACCATGGCAGGAAGTTGTACTCAACCGCTGAGTCCGAGGAGGGGTTGCTGCAAGCTCGCAGTCGAACACGGCGCTCGCCGTAGCATTGCGAACCGATGAGGAGACAGCGAGCGGGTTCGGCGGGCCGTGGGTGAGGTCGACGCGAGGATGACGACCAGGTTCTCGATCGTGATGCCGGTCCGCGACGCGCGAGACACCATCGGTCGCGCGATCTCGAGCGTCGTCGATCAGCAGCACAGCGACTGGGAGCTGATCGTGGTGGATGACGGTTCCGACGACGGAACCGAACGCGCGGTCGAACCGTTCCTGGTCGATGACCGCATCCGCCTCTACGTCCGGCCCCACGCCGGAGTCTCGGCGGCCCGCAACTACGGCGCGGCTCGAGCGCGCGGTCGGACTCTGGCCTTCCTCGACAGCGACGACGAGGTGACCCCGAATTGGCTCGGGGACTTCGA
>CAYGLH010000343.1:0-4016 GCA_964350535.1 uncultured Ilumatobacteraceae bacterium | reverse complement strand
CACACGCCATGACGATCACCCACCTCCTCATCGACCTCGACGGCACCATCTCGGACTCGGCGGCCGGCATCGGCCGCTCGCTGCGCGTCGCCCTCGAGGCGTGCGGCTATCCCGCACCGAGCGACGACCAGGTGCAGGCGATGATCGGACCGCCCTTCGAGCTGACGTTGCCGAAGCTCGGCGTCGCCGACGCCGACGTCGAGCGGGTGATCGACGCCTACCGCCTGCGCTACGAGGACGTCGGGCTCTACGAGAACGAGGTGTACGCCGGCATCCCCGAGGCCCTGGCGATGCTCGCCGGCGAGTACACGCTGGCGGTCGCCACGGCGAAGCCCGAACCCACGGCGCGCCGCATCGTCGAGCACTTCGAGCTCCACCACCACTTCGAGGTCGTCGTCGGGGCGAGCCAGGACGTCGGGGGCGGACGACGCACGAAAGGCCAGGTCATCACCCACGCGTTGGGGGTCCTCGGCGTCGAGGCCGGGTCGCACGTGCTGATGATCGGGGACCGCGATCACGACGTCGACGGCGCCCGAGCGAACGGGCTCGACTGTCTCGGCGTCGCCTGGGGCTTCGGGAGCAGGGAAGAGCTGGAGGGTGCCGGCGCGGTGGCCGTCGTCGACGAGCCGGGAGAAGTTGTGGAGGCCGTGCGGGGCGCGTACCGTCTGGGGAGCCGATGAGCACCCTGCCCGACTCCTCTGCCGACCGGCGCGTCGCCAGCGATCACGACGACGTCGCGACGACGACCCGTGATGGAGCACCGGCGGCGCGTTCGAGCTCGCCGGCCGATCGGTTCATGCGCCGGTTGCTGCGCATCCCCGAGGCGCCGCCGTCGACCGCCGACGAGGCCCGTTCGGCGTTCCAGAAGTCGTTGGTGATCAGCGGGCTGCGCTGCCTGCTCATGTACATCGTGTTCCCGTTCGTGCTGCCGGCGGTGGGGATCGCCCGTGGCGTCGGACCCGCGATCGGGCTGGTCATCGGCGTGCTGGCGATCGTGTCGATCATCTACAGCGTCCGTCGGTTCTGGCGTGCCGACCACTCGAAACGGTGGCACTACACCATCTTTGGCGCGGCCATCATCGTGTTCATGGTGTACTCGTCGATCAAGGACATCGTCGACCTCTTCGACTGACGGGAGCACAAACGCACGAGGGACCACCCCGTGCGCGACGACCGATGCCGATGAGGCATGATGGGTGCTCCACCACTCAATCCATCACGCACCGGCCGTCCGGCCGGCCATGGGGGCACACGTGAAGATCACCGTCGAGATCAATGGCACGACGCACGAGCACGACGTCGAACCGCGCACGCTGCTCGTGCACTACATCCGCGAGCACGCCGGGCTCACCGGCACCAACATCGGGTGCGACACCTCGTCGTGCGGCGCATGCTCGGTGCACCTCAACGGTGAAGCCGTGAAGAGCTGCACCGTGCTCGCCGTGCAGGCCGACGGCCAACAGATCACCACCATCGAGGGGATGGCCTCCGCCGACGGCACGCTGCACCCGATGCAGCAGGCGTTCATGGAGAACCACGGCCTGCAGTGCGGCTACTGCACGCCGGGCATGGTCATGGCGGCGTCGAGCCTCCTCAAGGAGAACCCGAACCCGACCGAGGACGACGTCCGCATCGGACTCGAAGGCAACCTCTGTCGCTGCACCGGGTACCACAACATCGTCAAGTCCGTCCTCGCGGCGGCCAACGCCTGACCCACCTGTCACAAAGGTGTCAGACCCCTTTGTGACAGGTGGCGCCGATTCCGAACTGGGGGGTTCAGAATGACCATCACCGACGAAACGACCGGCACGTCGGTCCTCGGCCAGCGATTGCTGCGCAAGGAGGACCCGGCGCTGCTCACCGGCGAGGCCGTGTACGCCAACGACATGGTGGTGCCGGGAGCCCTGCACCTCGCCGTGCTGCGCAGCCCGTTCGCCCACGCCAAGATCGTCTCCATCGACGCCAGCGCCGCCGCCGAGCTGCCCGGCGTGCGCGCCGTGTACACCGGCGCCGACCTCGCCGACGCCTGGGCGGCGCCGATGCCGTGCGCGTGGCCGGTCACCGACGACATGAACAACCCGGCGCACTACCCGCTCGCCACCGGCAAGGTGACCTATGCCGGCGACGGGGTGGTGGCGGTGCTCGCCGAGTCCGACACGATCGCCCACGACGCCCTCGATGCGATCGACGTCGAGTACGAGCCGCTCGAGCCGGTGATCGACCTCGAGGACGCACTGTCCGACCGCGTCGTCATCCACGACGAGATCGGCACGAACAAGTCCTACACCTGGGACCTCAAGATCGAGGAGCAGGAGGGCGACGTCGATCGCGCCTTCGAGGCGGCGGCACACACGGTGAAGGAGCGCTACATCCAGCAGCGCCTGATCCCGATGGCGATGGAGCCGCGCGCCGTGGTGGCCGTGCCCCAACCGTTCGGCGGCGACCTCACGCTCTACTCGTCCACCCAGGTGCCGCACATCTTGAAGATCATGGCGGCGATCACGCTCGGCTATGCCGAGCACCAGGTCAGGGTCGTCGCACCGGCCGTCGGCGGTGGGTTCGGATCGAAGCTCAACGTGTACGCCGAGGAATTGCTGTGCCTCGCCCTGGCGCGCAAGCACAACGTGCCGGTGCGGTGGAACGAGGAGCGCTCGGAGAACGCCCAGGCGACGATCCACGGTCGCGGCCAGATCCAGGACATCGAGCTGGCCGCCGACGCCGAGGGCAAGCTCACCGCGATCCGGGTGCGGCTGGTCGGCGACATGGGCGCCTACCTGCAGCTCGTCACGCCCGGCATCCCGCTGCTCGGGGCCTTCCTCTACGCCGGCGTCTACGACCTGCCGAAGGCCTACGACTTCTCGTGCACGTCCGTGTTCACCACGATGACCCCCACCGACGCATACCGCGGTGCGGGCCGGCCGGAGGCGACGTACGCGATCGAACGGGCGATGGACGCGCTCGCCCGCGAGATGGGGCTCGATCCGCTCGAGCTGCGGCGCCGCAACTACATCGCCACCGACAAGTACCCGTACGAGGCGTTCACCGGCCTCGTGTACGACTCGGGCAACCACGACCAGGCGGCGCGCGAGGCCGAGTCGAAGCTCGACTACGCCGGGCTGCGCTCGCGTCAAGCGGCGCAGAACACGCCCGACGCCCGCAAGCGCATCGGCATCGGCGTGTCGAGCTACTTCGAGATGTGCGGGCTGGCGCCGAGCCGCGTGCTCGCCTCGCTCAACTACTCGGCGGGCGGCTGGGAGAGCGCCACCGTGCGGGTGCTCCCCACCGCCAAGGTGCAGGTCGTCACCGGTACGGCCCCGCACGGCCAGGGCCACGAGACGGCCTGGTCGATGATCGCCGCCGAGAAGCTCGGTGTCGACCCGGCCGACGTCGACGTGCTGCATTCCGACACGGCGATCGCCCCGATGGGTCTCGACACCTACGGCTCGCGCTCGTTGCCCGTGGGCGGCGTGGCCATCGGGATGGCGTGCGACAAGGTGATCGACAAGGCCCGACAGATCGCCGCCCACCAACTCGAGGCCTCGGCCGACGACCTCGAGTTCACCGGTGGCGTGTTTCGGGTGGCCGGCTCGCCCGACAAGGAGATGCCGCTCGCCGCTGTCGCCTTCGAGGCGTTCACGGCCCACGACCTGCCCGACGACGTCGAGCCGAACCTCGAGGCCCAGGTCACCTACGACCCACCGAACTTCTCGTGGCCGTTCGGCACGCACATGTGCGCCGTCGAGATCGACGTCGAGACCGGCCAGGTCGAGGTGCTCAAGTACGTCGCCGTGGACGACTGCGGCGTGCAGGTCAACCCGCTCATCGTCGAGGGCCAGGTGCACGGCGGCGTGATCCAGGGTCTTGCCCAGGCGCTCTACGAGGGGGCCGTCTACGACGACGACGGCAACCTGCAGACCACCACCCTCGCCGACTACCTCGTGCCGGCGGCCAGCGATGTGCCGCCGATCGACATCGGCACGAGCGTCACCCCGTCGCCCACCAACGCGCTCGGCGTG
>CAYGLH010000342.1:0-4058 GCA_964350535.1 uncultured Ilumatobacteraceae bacterium | reverse complement strand
CGCGCACGTGGCGGGCGACCGCCTCGCGCGACACCCTGCCGTCGCCCGGATCGGGCGCGACGGTGGCCACGTCGATGCCGAGGAGGTCGGCCAGTTGGCGGGCGGCGGCGGTGGCCGGTACGGCCGACGAGGACAGGGGAGCGCGAGACGCCGTCGGTGCGGCAGCGGGTGCGGGCGCACTGGGCACGGCGGCCGGTCCAGGTCGGACGCCGTCGAGATCCTCCGAGACGATGCGCCCGTTCGGACCGGTGCCGACGACGCCGGCCAGGTCGACGCCGCGCTCGGCGGCGATCCGGCGGGCGTTCGGCGAGGCGAACAGTCGGCCGCCGGCCGGGCGTGGCGCGAGGGACCCGTTGGCAGCGGCCGGTGCCGGCGCGCTGGGCGCTGCCGCGGGCGCGCCGCTGGCGTCTCGCTCCCGCTCGGTGGCGGGCGCGGCTCCGGCGCCCGGCACCTCTTCGCCCTCGGTGAGGAACCAGCCGATCACCTCGCCGCACGCGAACGTGTCGCCGACCGCGCCGGTCGGATGCAGGTGTCCCGACGCTGCCGCCTCGACATCGGTCTCGGTCTTGTCCGTCTCGATGCGCAACACGGCCGCGCCGGCGTTCACCTCCGAGCCGGGCTCGACGAGCCACTCGACGATCGTGCCTTCCTCCATGGTGAGGCCGAGCTTGGGCATCAGGAACTGGGTGGCCACTCAGGGTCCTTTCGTTGGTTCGGCGTCGAACAGTCGCTCGGCGGCTGCGCGACGGAGTGTGCCGGCGACGTCGACGAGGCGGGGGCCGGTCGGGCTGAGCGTGACCGTGAGGTCGGCGCCGGCGGGGACGCGCGTCGTGCGTTCCCCGTCGTAAGCGAGCACGCCGTCGGCGTTCAGTTGGAGCGTCGCGCCCGACGCGACCGGTTCCACCGACGCCACCGCCAAGGTGTCGAACGTGCCGGGCGACAGTGGGACGCGGACGCGCCGGCCATCGGCGCCGAGGCGGATGAGCACGCCGCCCGGCGTCTCGCGGTCGAGGGGATGGATGCGGCCGGCGATGCTCGACAGGCCGGTCGTGGCGGGTTCGGCGATCGCTGCCACGACCCAGTCGACCTGGGTCGGGTCGGTGACCGCCCGGGCGCCGACGAACGGCGTGCGGATCGCCGCCACCTCGACCAGCGCGCACTCCTCGATCTCGCCGAACGAGGGATGCGTGACGCGCACGAGCAGCCGCTTCGAGTGTCGCGACACCTCGTCGACCGGCACGGCCCCGCCGGCGACGAGCGCGGCGGCGGTGCCTGCCGACGTGCCGTCGATGGGCGACGGGTAGACGTTGTTCGTCCCGGTGGAGATGGCGATCAGTGGCGCGTCCGGCCATCCGGTGGCCACGTCGCGGCAGGTGCCGTCGCCGCCCAGCACGATCAACGCGCCCACGTCCTGCTTCCACATCGACTCGGCCGCCGTGACGGTGTCGAGGTGCGACCCCGTGCGCGGGCCCTCGACCTCGACCGCGTCCGCGCGCAACTCGGACAACGTGCCGAGCGCCCGCCGGCCGAGTCCGCCGGCGTCGTCGGCCACCAGGATCCGCCCGACCCCGGCGTCGTCGGCGGCGGCGATGGCGCGCCGCAGGATGCCGATCTTCACCGCGTCGGAGGTGTGCCCGGCGTTCGACACCAACCGTCGGATGTCCTTCCCCGCGTGGGGATTGACGATGATGCCGACGGCGGACACGGCTCAGAGACCGGGTCGGGCGAGCGCGGCGCGGATGCCCTCCGCGATCCGGTCGTTGCTCGGCAGGTAGTGCTGCTCAAGCGCCGGGCTGAACGGCACCGGTGAGAACGGCGCGGCGATCCGACCGACGGGCGCGTCGAGGTGGTCGAACGCCTCCTCTTGGATCTGCGCCGCGACCTCGGCCCCGAGCCCACCGAAGCGCACGGCTTCGTGCACGACGACGGCACGGTTGGTCTTGCGCACGGAGGCGACGATCGTTTCGGTGTCGAGCGGCTGCAGCGTGCGCGGGTCGATCACCTCGACCTCGATGCCGTCGGCGGCCAGGGTCTCGGCGACATCGAGTGCCTCGTTGGCCATCCGGCCCCACGCAACGACGGTCACGTCGCCGCCCTCGCGGGTGACGTTGGCGGTGCCCAGCGGGATCTCGTACGGCTCCTCCGGTACCTCGCCCTGCATCCCGAGCAGACGCTTGTGCTTGACCATCACGGTCGGGTTGTCCTCACGGATGCACGCCGTCATCAGCCCCTTCATGTCGTACGGGGTCGACGGGTGGACCACTTTGAGCCCGGGGATGTGGCACAGGAGCGCTTCGAGTGACTGGCTGTGCTGGGCTGCGGCGGAGAGGCCGCCACCGCCTCCGGTGGTGATGGTCAGCGGGACGGTCGCCGCCCCGCCGAACATGTACTTGATCTTGGCCGCCTGGTTGATGATCTGGTCGAAGGCGACAGCGATGAAGTCCATGAACATGATGTCGACCACCGGTCGGAGGCCGTTGACGGCGGCGCCCAGGCCGAGGCCGATGATCGCCTGCTCGCTGATCGGGGTGTCGACGACGCGGTCCTCGCCGAACTCGGCCTGGAGGCCTGCGTATGTTCCGAACACGCCGCCGAAGGCGCCGATGTCCTCCCCGGCGCAGAACACGTCGGGGTCGGCTTCCATCTGTTGGCGGACGGCCTCGTTGAAGGCTTGGACGTAGCCGAGCTTGCGGGTCATGCGGGCACCTCGCTCACGGTCGAGCCGAGCGTGTACACGTCGACGGTCACCTGGTCGGGATCGGGCAACGGGCTGGACTCCGCGAACTCGATCGCCGCGTCGATGGCGGCGCGCTGGTCGGCCCACACCTGCTCGACCTCGTCGCGCGTCGCGGTGCCGGCCTCGACGAGGCGCTCCTCGAGGGTGAAGATCGGGT
Source organism: uncultured Ilumatobacteraceae bacterium (assembly GCA_964350535.1). Taxonomy (GTDB): domain Bacteria; phylum Actinomycetota; class Acidimicrobiia; order Acidimicrobiales; family Ilumatobacteraceae; genus CAYGLH01. The sequence goes on along the minus strand of CAYGLH010000342.1, from coordinate 1,164 downwards.
CGCGCTCCTTCCACTGCGCTACCTCGTCGTCGGTGCGGTACTTGAGCCCGAGGTTCTGCACGCCGTGGTGGTTGTAGAAGCGGTAGGTCTTCGCCTCGATCAGCGACGGCCCCTCGCCGCGCCGAGCCCGGGCCACCGCCTCGCTCGCCGCCTCGTACACCGCGATCACGTCCATCCCGTCGACGATCACGCCCGGGATGCCGTAGCCCGCGGCGCGGTCGACGATGTCGGTGATCCGCATCGTCTTGTCGCGCGGGGTGAACTCGCCGTACTCGTTGTTCTCGCACACGAACACGGTCGGCAGCTGCAGCGCAGCGGCCATGTTGGCGGCCTCGTGGAACGCGCCGATGTTGGTGGCGCCGTCGCCGAAGAACGCTGCCGACACCTGGCCCTGACCGCGGTACTTGTTGGCGAAGCCCGCACCGACGGCGATCGGCGAGCCGGCGCCGACGATGCCGTTGGCGCCGAGCATCCCGACATCGAGCGAGCTGATGTGCATCGACCCGCCCTTGCCCTTGCAATAGCCCGTGGACTTGCCCATCAGCTCGGCCATCATCCGGTCGAACTGGCCACCCTTGGCGACGAGGTGGCCGTGGCCGCGGTGTGTGGAGGTGATCTGATCGTCGTCGGTGAGCGTGCCGCACACGCCGGCGGCGACGGCCTCCTGTCCGACGTAGAGGTGGAGGAAGCCTGGCAGCCGGTTGCTCTCGGCGAGCTTGCCGGCGGCCTCCTCGAAGAGGCGGATGCGCACCATGCGCAGGTGCAGGTCGAGTTGGACCTCGGTGGGGATCTCCATGTGCGATGCCTTCCGGTCGTCAGCGGCTGAGGATGGTGACGCCGCTCAGACCCGGGGCGCCGTAGACGTGGGTGTAGCCGACCTTGGGCTCGCCCGGGACCTGGCGCTCGCCGGCCTCGCCGCGCAACTGCAGCACGTTCTCGTACACCTGGCGCAGACCGGACGCACCGATCGGCTCGCCGTTGGCCAGGCACCCACCATCGGTGTTGACCGGCAGTCGTCCGTCGATCTCGGTGTCGCCGCGAGCGATCATCTCTTCCTGCTCGCCGTGCTCACAGAAGCCGTTCTCGGCCATGTGCATCACCTCGGCGCCGGCCTCGGTGTCCTGGAGCTGGGCGATGTCGACCTCGTCGGGCCCGATGCCCGCC
>CAYGLH010000341.1:0-4058 GCA_964350535.1 uncultured Ilumatobacteraceae bacterium | reverse complement strand
TCGGGTGGGCGATGCGGGTCTCGATCCCACGACCTCCACGGTGTGAACGTGGCGCTCTTCCATCTGAGCTAATCGCCCGTGCGGGCGATCAAGCTAGCAGCGCTGCCGGGATCCAACACCACGTCGGCGAGGCCATCTCGCTACGGTCGCCGGGTGATGACCTCGAACGACACCCCCCGTCCCACGACGTGCATCATCGGCGCCGGCTGCTCCGGGTTCACGATGGCCAAGCGGCTGAAGGACCACGGTCTGCCCTACGACTGCTTCGAGATGTCGGACAACATCGGCGGCAACTGGTACTTCAACAACCCGAACGGCGCGTCGTCGTGCTACGAGTCGCTGCACATCGACACGTCGAAGTGGCGCTTGGCGTTCGAGGACTACCCGGTGCCCGAGGAGTGGCCCGACTTCCCCCACCACAGCCAGCTCCTGCAGTACTTCCACGACTACGTCGACCATTTCGGGCTGCGCGAGACGATCACGTTCGACACCGCCGTCGAGCGCTGCGCGCGCACCGACGACGGGCGGTGGGCGGTCACGCTGTCCACCGGCGAGACCCGCGAGTACGACAACCTGGTGGTGGCGAACGGGCACCACTGGGATGCCCGCACGCCCGTCTACCCAGGAACCTTCGACGGCTACCAGGTGCACTCGCACCACTACCGTAGCCCCTTCGAGCCCTACGACTTCCGCGACAAGCGGGTGCTGATCGTCGGCGCTGGGAACTCGGCGATGGACATCTCCTCCGAGCTCTCGCAACGGCCGATCGCCGAGCGCCTGTTCATCTCGATGCGCCACGGCGTGTGGGTGCTGCCCAAGTACCTCGACGGCAAGGTCGCCGACAAGGCGTCGATGCCCGCATGGATGCCCGCGAAGCTCGGCCGGGCACTGGCCCGCAAGAAGATCAAGAAGAGCGTGGGGAACATGGAGGACTACGGGCTCCCGAAGCCCGATCACCAGCCGCTCGACGCCCACCCGTCGGTGTCCGGCGAGTTCCTCACCCGCGTCGGCTGCGGCGACATCCTGCCGAAGGGCGGGCTGGAGCGCCTCGACGGCGACGGGGTCGTGTTCGCCGACGGCACGCGCGAGGAGGTCGACGCGATCGTGTGGGCGACCGGCTACAACGTGACGTTCCCGTTCTTCGAGCAGCCGGAGCTGACGCCCGTCGAGAACGAGTTCCCGCTGTTCAAGCGGATGGTCAAGCCCGACAGCCAGAACCTCTTCTTCCTGGGCCTCGCTCAACCGCTGCCGACGCTCGTCAACTTCGCCGAGCAGCAGAGCAAGCTCGTCGTGGCGGCGATCGAGGGCGACTACGAGTTCCCGCCCGCCGAGGACATGCAGCGCACGATCGTCGACGACGAACGCGAGCACCGCGGCCACTTCTACGACAGCCCCCGCCACAAGATGCAGGTCGACTTCAACACCTACGTCCGTGACCTCCTCGAGGAGGTCGAGCGCGGCACCGAGCGGGCGAAGAACTCGGCGTCACTCGGGGTCGGCTGAGACGAGCTCGACACACGCCGTGCCCATGCCCTGGTGATCGCGCAGCGGTGACGTGCCGCCCGGGCAGGTCGACTCGAAGTCGATCAGCGACCGCACCACCAGGTCCTCGCGGCCCGTGCACGCGACCTCTTGGGCGTCGCCGTCGCTCTGGATGGTGACGCAGTCACCGGGGTTCAAGATCCCGTCGGGAACCGGGTCGTCCGCCGGTTCGCTGAGCACCGACAACACGACGAGGCCCACCACGGTGGCCGCCACCACGCCGATCACCATGCGCCACGGGATCCGCCGCGGCCGGAAGTCGCGGGCGATGCTGACCGGCCCGGGATACGGCGGCCCGCTCCGCTGCCGCGCGGTCGGGCGGGCAGACTCGGGGCGAACGGTGGTCGGCGGCGCCGCGACGTCGCCGCCCGAGCGCAGCGACGCGTCGTACACCGCACGCCGGGCGGGATCGTTGAGCACCCGGTAGGCCTCGTTGATGTCCGGCATCGAGACGGCTGCGGAGCGGTCGACGGCCGATGCCGCACGATCGGGGTGATGGCTGCGCGCCAAACGCCGATACGCGTCGCGGACCTCTCCGCCGGATGCGTCCGAACGGATGCCCAGCACCTCGTAGTGGGTCATCGTGCCGATGGCCCCACGCTACGCAGCCGAGCCGTCGAGCGTGCTCGCGTCAGTACCCGGCCTCGACGTCGACGAGACCGATGAGCTCCTTGCCCTTGGAGAAGCGCTTCACGTTCTTGCGCACCCGCTCGGCGAGGAGCGGTTTGGCCATCTCGGGGGTGTTCCCGACGTGCGGGGTGATGATGCAGTTCGACATCGACCACAACGGATGGTCGTCGGGCAACGGCTCGGGGTCGGTCACGTCGAGACCCGCCGCGCCGATGGTCCCGTCGGCGAGCGCCTCGACCAGGTCCGGCGTGACGACGTGCTTGCCGCGGGCCACGTTGACGAGCACGCCGTGCGATTCCATCATCTCGAACTCGTTGCGGCCCATCAGCCCTTCGGTGTCGGGGGTGAGCGCGAGGGCGAGCACCACCAGATCGGCACCCGGGAGGGCGTCGGCGTAGCGGTCGGCCTCGAGCACGTCGTCGACACCGTCCATCGCCTCGGCCCGGTTGCGCACCACGGTGATGTGGCAGTCGAACGGGCGGAGCAGCGCGACGAGCGACTCCGTGATCCCCCCGCCGCCCATGATGCTGACACGCGCCTTCAGCAGGTTGCGTCCCGCCGGACTCGTCCACCCGGCGGCACGGGCATAGCGGTCGACGTTGCGCAGCCCGGCGAGGCCGAGCGTGAGCGCGAGCTCGGCCACGGGGTCGGCGTACACGCCCTTGCCACAGGTCCACACCCGCTCGCCGTCGAGGTGCTCGACGAAGTTCTCGATCCCGGCGAAGGGCAACTGGACCCACCTCGCCTGCGGAGCAGCATCGAGCGCCGCCCGGAGACCGTCGGTGTCCGCAGCATCCCCCCACACGATGGCGTCGCAGTCGGCGTACCCGACGCGCTCACCGCCGCCGTCGAGGATCGCCTCCTCCAACCAACCGGGTGCGGCATCCGGACCGAGTGCGATGCGGGGTGAGTCCCTCATTGTCGGTCCGACGCTAGCGGGTGGGCCACGACACACCGGCGCACTGCGGTCATCGGGCATCGATCGCAGCGGCCATCATGGCGGCATGCGCGCAACGAAGCCCGTCATCTCATCGGTCGGAATCCCGCGGGAGGTCAAGACCGCGGAACATCGCGTCGCGATCACCCCCGACGGGGTGCGCGAGTTCGAGCGACACGGCATCCGCGTCCGCGTCGAGGCCGACGCCGGCGAGGGAGCGTCGATCCACGACGCCGACTACATCGCGGCCGGCGCCGAGATCGTGCCGACGGCCGCCGACGCCTGGGCACAGGAGATGGTGCTCAAGGTGAAGGAGCCGAAGGAGGAGGAGTTCGGGTTCCTCCGACCCGACCTCACGTTGTTCACCTACCTCCATCTGGCGGCGTACCCCGCGGTCGCCGACGCGCTGCTGGCCGCCGGCACGACCGGGGTGGCATACGAGACGGTGAAGCATCCCGACGGTTCGCTGCCGCTGCTCGCCCCGATGAGCGAGGTCGCGGGTCGTCTCGCCCCACAGATGGGGGCGCACTTCCTGGAGCGCCACAACGGCGGCCGGGGCGTCCTGATGGGTGGGGCGCCCGGTGTGCGCCCGGCGAAGGTGGTGGTGCTCGGCGCGGGCAACGTCGGCTGGAACGCGGCGTGGATCGCGGCCGGCATGGAGGCCGAGGTCGTCCTGATCGACAAGAACCTCGATCGGCTCCGGTTCGTCGATCAGATCCACCGCGGCCGGATCATGACGTCGGCGTCGAACCGCGGGTCGATCGAACGCGCCGTCCTCGACGCCGACCTGGTGATCGGTGCCGTGCTCGTCGCCGGCGGCCGCGCCCCGGTGGTGGTGTCCGAGGACCTCGTCGAGGCGATGAAGCCACGGTCGGTGATCGTCGACGTGGCGGTCGACCAGGGAGGCTGCATTGCCACCACCCGGGAGACGACCCACGACCACCCGGTC
>CAYGLH010000340.1:0-4079 GCA_964350535.1 uncultured Ilumatobacteraceae bacterium | reverse complement strand
GCCATCCCGAACACGCCACCGAGGTACACGTTCATCGCGCCGCCGGGTGCGAAGAAGCCGGTGTCGCCACCGAAGATCGTGACCGTCTCGAGGAGTTGTTCGGCGAAATAGGCCACGCTGATCCACGCCAACCAGCGGGGGATGATCGGCGCCCGCCCGAACCCGAGCGGGAAGACCGCTGCGGCCATGGTGATCGTCGACCCGTTGATCACAGGACCCATGAAGGCCGGGATGAGGAACAGGGTTCGTGCGGTCGTCGGGTCGAGGCCCTCCGGATCCATGCCCAGACCCGCCCAGAACCACGCCTGCACCTGCCCGGCGATCACCCAGCCGAACACGCCGGCGAGCAGCAGGTACCGGTGTGGTCGCGGCAGGAGCGACGCGAGGATTGCACCGAAGACCGCCAGCGCCAGCGAGCTCACCGCCCAGCTCCACGCCCACGCGTCGGCACCGGTCTTGTTGTCGGTGAACCAGGCGACGATCTTCTCGCCGGTCGAATCGACGGTCGGGACCGAGCTGCCGAGCGCGACGAACCCGCCCACGTACAGCACGATCCAGCCGATCGTCGCCACCAGCAAGGCCAAACGCGCCGGCCTCATCTCCCGTCTCCGCGCATCGTCGACTCCTCCCATCGTTGTGAGGTGACGGTACGCCCGGCGCCGGGCGACGAGTTGCACGTGCGTCCCAGGTTTCGTCTGGACGACGCCGGCAGGATCGGCGCGCATCGCCGGCGGCGCGACAATCTCGATCGTGGTTGCGGTGAGCCGGTCGAACACGATCCTCTACACGGACCGCTGGGCGGAGACGGTCGCCTTCTATCGCAGCACCCTGGGGTGGCCAGTCGAGTTCGAGAACGAGTGGTTCGTCGAGTTCGCCATCGGGCCCGGCTCGTACGTGAGCGTGGCCGACGCCCGGCGGGCCACGATCGACCCCGGCCACGGCGCCGGGATCACGCTCAGCCTGCAGGTCGAGGACGTGCAGGCGGTCCGTGCCGAGGTCGTGCGTGCCGGGGTCGACGCGCCCGAGATCGGCCAGCGATGGGGTGCCGACGTCCTGGACATCCACGATCCGTCGGGCAACAGGTTGGAGTTCTGGGCGCGGCCGTCGGCCGACACGCGCTGAAGTGCGGAGTTGCCGCTGGTCGAGCGCCGCGGGCCCTGCGCCGCGCAACCGCGCCATCCCCCGAGCGACCCGTGTCAGCCGAACGGGGCGTACGCGACGAACCCGGCCGCCGTCAGCGCGGCGATGCAGAGTGCCGTGCGCCTGGTCGCCGTGCCGTCGGCCGTGCGGAGCACCCACCAGGTCGCGATGGCCGCCGCCCCGACGAGCGACGTCATCCAGCCGGGCTCGCGCGAGGTGGTCGCCTCGTGGGCGGCCTCGGCGAGGAACACGGCGGGCAATGCCGCCGAGGCGAGCGCGCCGAGCCACCCGTGGGTGCGCGTGGAGAACGCTCCGGCGAGGCCGAACACGAGCCCGGCGCCGACGCCCAGCGCGAGCCAGGCCATCGCCACGTTCGAGGTCAGGTTCGACGTGTTGGCGCCGCGCACCACGATGTCGGCGGCGTAGTACGCCTCGACGGCGACGACCATCGCAACGGTCGCCGCCACCACCGCCTGGGCCGGTCGCGCCGCCCACCGGCCGACGACGAACGCGCACGCGGCCCAGATCGCCGGCGAGTTGAACAGATTGGCGAAGGGATACGGGGTGTGCACCTGCCCGGCGAGGTCGAGCGGGCCGAACAGGAGCCCGATCACGATGCCGGTGAGCACCACGCCCACCCATGATCTCGCTGTCGATCCGGGTGCTCGCGGTTCGACCTCGACGGCCCGGCCCGACGAGTGGCGATCCTCGGCCGCGGTGGCGGGCTCGGTCATCGGTGACAGCATGCCACCCGCGCCGCGGCGATCGTCTGCAGCGCTCGAATGTGCCCGCCTCCACCGCCGCTGCGAAGATGATCCGGACCACGAAGGAGCGTCGATGTACGAGCAGATCATCTATGAGGTCGACGACCCCGTCGCCACGATCACCCTCAACCGTCCGGACTCGCTGAACGCCTGGACGGACACGATGGGCACCGAGGTCGAGGACGCCCTGCGACGGGCGAACGCCGACCGGGCGGTCGTCGGCATCGTCATCACGGGTGCCGGGCGGGCGTTCTGCGCGGGAGCGGACATGAAGGCCCTCGGCGCGTTGTCCGGCGCCGACGGTGGCGGCGGTGGGACCGCGGCAGGGTCCGGCGACAGCGCCCGCTCGCGCGGTTCGGAGGAGGACGACTTCGGCGGACGCTTCCCGTACCTGATGATGCTGGACAAGCCCGTGATCGCCGCTGTCAACGGCGCGGTCGCCGGGATGGCGTTCCCGTTCACGCTCTGCTGCGACCTCAGGATCGTCACCCCGCACTCGGTGTTCCTCACCGCGTTCGCGCAGCGTGGCCTGATCGCGGAGTGGGGCCTCAGCTGGTTGCTCCCACGGCTCGTCGGGCCGTCGGTGGCGCTCGACCTCCTGCTGTCGTCGCGCAAGGTGCGCGGCGACGAAGCTCGCCAGCTGGGCCTGGCCAACCACCTCGTCGAAGCCGACGACCTCCTGCCGTACTGCCGGCGCTACATCGAGCAGCTCGCCGCCACCTCGTCGCCGGCCTCGATGGCCGTGATGAAGCACCAGGTGTACGAAGAGCTCCACCGCGGCCTCGGCGCCGCCGAGCTCGACTCGCAGCGGCGGATGGTCGAGAGCTTCGGCCGACCCGACTTCGCCGAGGGCGTGAAGTCGTTCATGGAGAAGCGTCCACCCGAGTTCGATCGGATCGGCGACCCGATCGACACGTAGCCCGCGGCGCCCCTGGCGCAGCTGCTCACGCCTCAGTCGGCGGCGTCGAGCGGCACCCGACATCCGTCTCGCGGATCGAGCAGCACCCAGTGGCGCAGCCGCAGTCGGACGGTCGAACCTCGATGCACGTCGGGCCGTCGGCCAGGCGGCAGTGGAGTGCGGACGGTGACGCGATGATCGCCGAGCGCACAGACGATCTCGGCCCAGCCGAAACCGGGCCGGAGGCGGTCGACCTCGGCGGTGATCGTGCCGCGGTCGTCGATCTCCCACCACTCCGGGCGCGTCACCAGCTGGAGACGGCGCCCTCCGAGGCGGCGCAGGGCGGGCTGCCACGCCCGTATCCGGAACGCCGGATGGACGATCCAGGCGCCGTCGGCGTCGAGCTCGATCACGACGGTCGCCACGTCGGCGCTCCCGAGGAGGTGAGCGGCCATCGCCGTCGCCGGCTGTTCGTAGACCTCGGTCGGCGTCCCGTGCTGGACGACGCGGCCGCGGTCCAGCACGATCAGCCGGTCGGCCATCGCCATCGCGTCCTGTGGATCGTTGGTGGACATGATCGTGGTCACGCCGAAGCCCTGCTGCAGGAGCCGGAGCTCGCGCCGCAGCACGTGGACCCGTTCGCCCTCGATCGCGGCGAACGGCTCGTCCAGCAGGAGGACCGCCGGCATCCGCACGACCGCACGGGCGATCTGCACGAGCTGCGCTTCGCCGACCGACAGCGTGGCCACGTCGTGTTCCAGGAGGTGTTCGATCTGCAGCGCCCGCGCTTCGAGGCCGACCCTGTCGGCGATCGCCTGCGCGGTGGCCTGCCGGAGCTCCAGCGGGAAGCCGATGTTGCCCGCCGCCGTCCGGTGGGAGAACAACGCCGGCCGCTGGAACGTCATCGAGATGCCCCGGTCGCCGGGTGGTACGTCGCACATGTCGCGGCCGCCGATGAGGACCGACCCGGTCTCGAGGTGTTCCAGCCCGGCGATCGCCCGCAACACCGACGTCTTGCCCGAACCCGATGCGCCCACCAGCGCGACGAGCGACCCGGCGGGTGCGGTGAGTGAGGCACCGTCGAGGGCGACCTCCTCGCCGTGCCGGATCGACACGTCTCGCAGCGCTACCTCGTGCACGCCTCCATGATGACCGCACCGACGCGGATCATCCCGTCGCTCACCCGCGGCCGGCGGTGTCGGCGACACGTTCGAGGGCACCCTCGTCGACACCGATCCGGATGTCCAGCCCGAGCGGGCCGGCGATCTCGTCCGCCA
>CAYGLH010000339.1:268-4091 GCA_964350535.1 uncultured Ilumatobacteraceae bacterium | reverse complement strand
ACTAAAACTCAGCGGCGGCCGCTCCTGGGCACTCCGCACAGGGGCGACTGACACCGCGGCCACGGCCTGGTCATCGCGCTTCGGTAGTTGGTTAGGTGATCGTCACCGATGCGTGGCACCCACGACGTTTGCGACGGTGGGTGTGCGTTTGCAGCACATCGCTGAGACGACCACCCACGATCAGAAGGAGGCCGCTGATGGCCCGCATTCACGTTGGCGACGAGAACACCGCTCCCATCGAGTTGCACTACGAGGACCTGGGCTCGGGACAGCCCGTGGTGTTGATCCATGGCTTTCCGCTCAGCGGACGTTCATTCGAGAAGCAGACCGCGGCACTGCTGGCGGCCGGCTACCGGGTCATCACCTATGACCGACGCGGGTTCGGCGAGTCGAGCCAGCCGAGCGTCGGCTACGACTACGACACCTTCGCGGCCGATCTCGACAAGCTGATGACGGCACTCGATCTGCGCGACGCGGTGTTGGTCGGCTTCTCGATGGGAACCGGGGAGGTCACCCGGTACCTCGCCAACTTCGGCTCCGAGCGGGTCAGCAAGGCGGCGCTGTTGGGCGTCGTACCGCCGTTCCTGCTGCTGGCCGACGACAATCCCGCAGGCGTGGACGGAAGCGTGTTCGAGGGCATCATCGAGGCGATCGAGACCGACCGACTCGCGTACCTGACGGCGTTCTTCGATGCGTTCTACAACCTGGACGAGACGCTCGGGGAACGGATCAGTGATGAGGTCGTGCGCGACAGCTGGAACGTCGCCGCTGGCGCCTCTGCGGCCGGAACGGTCGCCTGTCCTCCGACGTGGATCACCGACTTCCGACAGGATCTCCCGAAGAACGACGTCCCGACACTGGTCGTGCACGGCGACGCCGACCGGATCCTGCCCATCGACGCGACGGCACGCCGGTTGCCGGACCTGATCGCCGACTGCACGCTGGTCGAGATCCCGGGAGCGCCGCACGGGATGCTCTGGACGCACGGCGCCGAGGTCAATGAGGTGCTGCTGCGCTTCATCGCGGGCGACAGCGTGTCACTGACGACAGCTCAGCGAGCCACGACGAACGGTTGGTGACACCGTTGGTCGGTCAGCATCGCGACCGAAGGGCACAGGCGGGACACCTCGTCCAGGTCAGTGTCGGAGGACCGCGGCCCGTCGAGCACGCCGGCCGGAGCGACCGCACCGCGATCTACAAGTCCGCCGTCGATGGTCCGATCCGCGCCGCAGGCGTCAACCTCGAGGGAGACGTTCAGGCCGATCGCCAGGCACACGGCGGCTACGACAAGGCGATCTACGCCTACGCCGACGAGGACCGCAGATGGTGGGAATCCGAGTTGGGACGAGCCATCGAGCCCGGCGGGTTCGGTGAGAACCTGACGACGAGTGGGATCGACGTCACCCGGTCCGTGATCGGTGAGCGGTGGACGATCGGGACCGCCCTCCTCGAGGTCAGCGAGCCGCGCCTGCCCTGCTGGAAGCTCAATCATCGAATGGGCGACCGCAGCCTCGTCAAACGCTTCATCTCGGCACGGCGCCCCGGCGCATACCTCCGGATCCTCACCGAGGGATTCCTGGAAGCCGGCAACCCGATCCACGTCGTGGACGTGCCCGGTCACGGCGTGACGGTGTCCGATGTGGCACGGATCCATCGAGAACGCACAGGGGCCGAGCGTCTCCTCACGCTCGAATCCATCTCGGACTCATGGAAGGACTGGGCGGCGCGAGCTGTTCGCTGATCGTTCGGAAGGTGGGGAGGCACGGAGGCCCGTCGCGTTCGACCCACTCAGGGAAGTGGCATGTCTCTGAGCTGGCGGCGCGAGGTGATGTCGAGCTTGCGGAAGATGCTCCGGAGGTGGGCCTCGATCGTGCGCGGGCTCAAGAACAACTGTGCGCCGACCTCCCGCGACGTCGCTCCCGTGGCGACCAACTTGGCGACGTGCAACTCGTGCGGGGTGAGCGTGTCGGCAGGCTGGGACGTCCGCTTGCGAGGGTGCTCGCCGGTCGCCCGCAGCTCGCGTGCGGCACGCTCGGCGAACGCCTCGGCGCCCATGTCCGACAGCAGCTCGTGAGCAGTTCGAAGTTGCTCGCGGGCGTCGCGTCGGCGGCCCTCCCGGCGTAGCCACTCGCCATAGACGAGGTGGGCGCGGCCGAGATAGGCGACCAGTCGGCAGGTGCGTAGCCGTTCGATCCCCTCGCGGTACTGGTCCTCGGCGGTGGGTCCGGTGGTGGTCAGCGCTCGGCAGTACGCCGCCAGTCCGAGCGCCCAGGCCGTACCGCTGGCGCCGGCGCGAGCGTCGAGTTGGTCGAGGACGGCGGCAGCACGTGCGGGTTCGTCCGCGCGCACCGCGGCTTCGACGAGCTCCGGAAGCGCCAGGTTGGTGTGGGGTGGTTCGAGGGATCGGGTTGCCGCCTCGGCGGCGTCCAGTGCTGCCGCGTAGTTGCCCAGGCCGTTGTGGAGCACCGACAGCGCAACCTGCGCCAGCGCGACCTCCGCGCCGTTCCTGCGAATCGTCGCCTCCTCGAGGGCGGCGGCGTGGATCTCGAGCGTCTCCTCCTGGCGCCCACTCCAGGCGGCGAGCACCAACCGGCCGAAGCGCAGCGGCACCCCGCCGGTCACCTGCGTGATGGCGGTCTCCTCGGCGATCAGCTGAGCGGCTCGGGCGGGGTCGCCCGCGAGGACCGACACCGCCGAAAGGAACAGCAAGGAGGCCGGCAGCGTGGCCAGGTCACCGGCCTCGCGAGCGAGTCGGACGTTGCGCTGGGCGAGCGTGAGCAGCAACTCGTCGTCGAAGATCGTCAACGCTGTGCGGCTGGCGAGCCAATGCCAGCGGCGAATGGTGTCGTCGGCCCCGGTCCGGCCGGAGAGATCGTCGACACAGAATGCCTCGAGCGCCGCGCGCAGCACAGGGACGCCCACCTCGTATCCCTCCGCATAGGTGGTTACCAATCCGTCGAGCAGTAGATCCGCCGGCCCCGGCTGACCTGGCGGGGCAGGTGCGGCCCGCGCTGCTTCGGCGGCCTCAGACATTCCGCGGCGGCCGTCGCCGACTCCGCCGGTGATGATCGCTGCGTCGAGCGCATGCAGGTACGTCTCGCGGGACAGTGAGGCGTCGAGCGGGGCGATCGCCGCGGCGACGTCCAGCAACATCTGCGGCACATCGTTCCGACGCGTGGAATGGAACGCGATCTGCGCCCGCAACAGATCGATGCGAGCGCGTTGCAGCGCGTCGAGCGGTCCGACATCTGCGACCGCGAGCAGCGCCTGCGCCGCGTCAGGTGCTCCGGCGCCGTACTTCGCCTGCGCCGCGGCAAGGGCCCGCGTCGCACGCTGGGCGGGCGCGGGGGTCAACTCGGTCGCCCGCTGCAGGAAGGCAGCAGCGGCGGCGGATCCACCGCGGGCCCGGGCGCGACCGGCCGAGCTCACCAGTTCCGTGGCGACCGCCTCATCGGTGCCCAACACGGACTGCGCCCGGTGCCAGGCGCGCCGGTCAGGGTCGAACCCCGGATCGGTGACCGCCGCCAGGGCCGCGTGCGCCCGACGACGTTCCGCGGGAGGAGCCGCCCGGTACACCGCCGACCGAACCAGCGGATGACGAAAGCGCACCCGGGCGCCGAACTCGATCAACCCGAGCTCCTCCGCGGGCGCTGCCCACTCTTGGTCCAGCCCCAGGTGAGCCGCCGCGCTCCAGAGCAGCGCCACATCGCCGGTCGGCTCGGCCGCGGCAACCAACATCAGCTGCTGGGTCTCGGCGGGCAGCCTGCTCGAACGTGACTCGAAGCTGTCCTCGACCCGGCGCGGAACGTCGGGGACATCGGTC
>CAYGLH010000339.1:0-227 GCA_964350535.1 uncultured Ilumatobacteraceae bacterium | reverse complement strand
ACCTCCGGCGAGGTCCGCCGGCGTTGCGCTCAGTGGCAGTTCCAGCAATGCCAAGGGATTGCCGCGCGCCTCCGCGATGATCCGGTCGCGCACCTGGTCGTCCAGCGGCACGAGGACGGCATCGTCCAGCAGCGCCCGGGCATCCGCCTCGCCGAGCCCGCCGAGGCGCAGCTCCGGCAACCCGGAGAAGGCGTGGAGGTCGCGCTCACCGGACGACTCGCGCACTG
>CAYGLH010000338.1:0-4093 GCA_964350535.1 uncultured Ilumatobacteraceae bacterium | reverse complement strand
GCAGCGCGACTGAACCGGGCCCGGCGGGCTCGCGCTCAGCTCCAGATGACCAGGGCGACGATGGCTGCGATGAACAGTCCTGCGCCGATGGCGGTCTCGGCGACGAACCGTTTCGGCCGAAGCAGCACCTCGGTCGCGACACGCCCGCCGAACCGGACGATGCGACCGCTCCACTTTGCCGTCCGGTCGGCGGGCCCATCGGCCGCGCCGGGGTTGCGGGCGGTGTGGACCGTCTGGGTGACGGCCGTGCCGGCAGCGTCGCTGAGCTCCTTGAACATCTCGACGTGCGGTTTGACCGGCTTGGTGCGGAAGGTGTCGAGGCCGACCGTGTGCGCCTTCACCGCCGCCACCGTCGCCGCGGGGTCGAGTGGAGCGCCGGACGTCGACCACGGCTCCTTGCCGAGCTCGTCGGCGAGGATCTCCCACTGACGGCGCGCCAGCACCGCGTCGCGGATCTGCGCGACGAGCTGTTGGGCGACGCCGGCGTCGGCCGGATCGGTCCGATGTTCTGAGAGCAGTTCGGTGATGTCCTCCGCCCGCGGTTCCCACACCTCGGTCTCGAAGTGGCGTTGCCATGCGTCGTCGGCGGTGTCCGGGCACGCCAGCCCCCGGATGCGACCCAGTCCCGGGTCGGGGTCGGCGGTGCCTCCCGGTCCCACGATGCGCGGCAGCGACGCGGGGGTGACGAGCAGGTCGACGAGCGTCGACGTCGCGTCGAGGCGCCCCCACAGCCAGTCGTTCGCCCGCCACTCCGCCTTCGCGAAGGCGGCGAAGTTCATCAGCTCGTTGCCGGCGAGCTTGCGGGCCGCCGCGAGGCGCGGCAGGTGGCCGTCGGCGTCGCGGATCAGCGATCCGTCGGGACGCTTCTCGGCGAGGCCCTCGAATGCGTCGTTCAGTGGGGTCCGGTTGGCGGCGGACATCCGGACGAACTCGACTGCGCCGCCCTGCGAACTGACGAGCACCTCCTGGTAGCACAGCACCTCGAGCGCGGCGAGCACCTGGCGTGCTGCTGCGGGGTCGGCCGCGAGCTGGTCGCGGCAGGTGGTCAGGGCGCGATGCAGCACGCTCCCGGGCGTGTCGTCAGCGACGACCTCGCACGTGACGAGCTGACGGGCGATCGGTACGAGCACCTGATCGACGATCGCCGTCCGGATGTCGCGGGTCGTCGACGCCGGCGGACCCTCATCGGCCACCATCAGCTCGTCGAGCCGCCGGCGCATCGTGGCCGCGAACTCCGTGCGGGCGGCGACGTCGTGGTCGTCCGAGAGCTCGCGGCACACCTCGTCGGCGAGCGTTCCCTCGACCTGCAGGAGGCTGTCGACCCGTCGCAGCGGTGGCTGGTGCCAGTCGGAGCCGTCCGGTGCGGCGGCGGCGCAGGTCACCCAGGCGAGGTCGCGCGGGCGGGCGAGCTCACGGCGGACGAACATCGCCACGTCGTACAGGTGTTGGCGGAGCAGCCCCGGGTCGACCGTGGACGTCGAGCGGTCCAGGCGGTCCGGCCGGTCGAGGTGGCGTGCCCACTCGATCATCAGTCGGACCACGCGCTCGAGCGGCCCCGTGCCGGCGTGGAACACCCCCTCGATGCCCGCGCCTCCGTCGCCGCCGGGGAGCCGCTCGCCGAAGCGACGAACGAGGTCGGCCCCGATCGACTCGCGCCGCTCGGACGCCCACCTGGCGACCGGGGCCCGCCACGTGTCGTCGTCGACCTGCACCGTGCCGTGCGGACATGAGATCGTGGAGGGGAACACGTCGGTGCCGAGCGCGGCGAGCGGGTCGTCGAGGAGCGCCCCGATCGCCCGCGCGTCGCCGAGCGAGCGTTCGAGCTCGTATCGGCCGAGCGCGGCGGTCGCCACGTCGATCATCGGGAGCGCGCCGCTCGCCAACACCGGCCGGAACGCGGCGTCGCGCATCGCGCCTGCGAGCCGGCCGGCGCGGTTGTACTCCTCCATCTGAGCGACATCCCCGAGCGTGGTCTCGGCCTGCATGCGCGACCCGAAGGCTCCGGTCAGCACACCGAGAGCGGACCGTCGGGCGTACTCGACCGCACGTTCCGAGGGCGCCGGGTCGAGGGCCGGCGGTTCCTGCCCCATCTCGGTCGGCCCCGTGGGGTGGAGATAGACGAGATAGCGCTTCGTCGGTCGGTCGGCGGTGGCGTTGGCGACGGCGCGCAACGCCTTGCCGAGCGGGATGTTGTCCAGGATGCCGCCGTCGGCGACGACGAAATCGTCGCCCTGCAACGCAGCGTGGGTCGAGGCGCTCCCGCGCGCATCGGCGAACACGCCGCGCATGTCGACGTGACGCTTCACCGACGTCGGCAGCTCGTCGTCGGCGAACGTGAGCGGACGGGTCGAGCGCACGATCGCCGGTTCGAACGCAGCGGGGAACGACGATGTCGCGCGACCGGCGAGTGCGAGCTTGGCGATCACCGCGGCGACCGCATCGTGGTCCGCCGGGAAGTCGGTCCCGGCCCATCCCTCGGCGCGTGGCTCGTGCTCGAAGTGGAAACGACTCATGTACCGGACGTCGCGCAAGGGCTCGTCGTCGGTGGCCGGTGCGGGGCGCGTGATCGGCGTGACCAGCGTTGCCGACAGCTGCACGTCGAGCCGCGGACGGGTTGCCGGAGGCGAACCGGCGCGCACGAGTCGGTCGAGCTCGAGGTCGAGGACGTCGAGGAACTTGCGATCGCCGTCGAGCACGGACAGGTCGGGCATCTCCTTGCGCGTGAGCTCGGCGAGTCCGGCGACGCGCAGCCAGGTCTCGCGGACGCCGTCGAGATCGAAGCCGTACTGCTGGCTCGCCGCGTAGAGCACGCCGTTGAGTCCGCCGGCGCTGGCGCCTGCGATCACGTCGACGATCGCCCGGTCGTAGTCGGAGACCGCGAGCAGCTCCGGCCAGAAGTCGACCGGATCGGTGTCGGCCCGTCGGAGGCGGTCGATCTCGGCGCACGCCCCGCCGATCCAGATCGCCAAGCTGACACCGCCTCGCATCCCCAATGCGAGACGGAGCTCCTTCTTGCCCTCGTTCATCTCGGCCTCCCGCTCGATGTCGTCGCGCGAGCATTGCACACGGCGGGACCAGGGGATTCTGCTTATCGTTGCGGCTCGTCCGAGGAGGCCGGCGGGTCGTCGCGGTCAGGCGGTGCGGGTGGCCGCCGCGTCGCCGAGGCCGAGCTCGGCGATCGAGACCTCGCGCATCTCGACCTTGCGTACCTTGCCGGTGACCGTCATCGGGAACGACTCGACGATCTTCACGTAGCGCGGCACCTTGTAGTGGGCGATCCGGCCGGTGCAGAAGTCGCGGATCGAGTCGCTGTCGGGCGTGCTGCCGGCGCGGGCGACGACCCACGCCATCAGCTCCTCGCCGTAGCGTTCGTCGGGCACGCCGATCACCTGGACGTCTTCGACGTCCGGATGGGTGTAGAGGAACTCCTCGATCTCGCGCGGGTAGATGTTCTCCCCGCCGCGGATGACCATGTCCTTGATCCGGCCGACGATGTTGAGGTACCCGTCGTCGTCCATCACGCCGAGGTCGCCGGTGTGCATCCAGCCGTCGTCGTCGATCGCCTCGGTGGTGCGCTCGTCGTCGTTCCAGTAGCCGAGCATCACCGAGTAGCCGCGCGTGCAGAACTCGCCGGTCTGGCCACGTTCGAGGGTGGCGCCGGTGTCGGGATCGGCGATCCGCACCTCGACGTGCGGGTGGGCGCGACCGACCGTCGCCGTGCGATGGTGCAGCGAGTCGTCGGGGAGCGTCTGGGTCGACACCGGCGACGTCTCGGTCATCCCGTAACAGATCGTGACGTCGCTCATGTGCATCCGGTCGATGCACTGCTTCATCACCTCGACGGGGCATGGCGATCCGGCCATCACCCCGGTCCGCAACGACGACAGGTCGAACGAATCGAAGTCCGGGTGTGCGAGCTCGGCGATGAACATCGTGGGCACGCCGTAGAGCGCGGTGCACCGCTCGGCCTCGACGGCGCGCAGCACGGCTTCGGGCTCGAAGGCGTCGCCGGGGATCACCATCGTGGCCCCATGGCTGGTGCAGCCGAGGTTGCCCATCACCATGCCGAAGCAGTGGTAGAAGGGCACCGGGA
>CAYGLH010000337.1:0-4097 GCA_964350535.1 uncultured Ilumatobacteraceae bacterium | reverse complement strand
GCGATCGCCAAAGCCGGCAATGCGCTGTTCGTCGCGATCATGGCGTGGGTGCCGGGCGGCGACGTCTTCAAAGTGCTTGGTGCCGCCGAAACGGCGGGTGCGAGCAGACCGAGCCCGGAGCAGGCGGAGACGCTCCGCCAGGAACGTCCCCATCTGGAGGCGTCGGGATGGTCGCGCGACGGAGCGACGCTCGACCTCTCCGCCGTGCTCACCGACTCGTTCATCCAGGGCCTCGGCCGACTGTCGGTGGCGGATGCCGTGGTCGGCAACGCGGATCGGCTGGCGGCCTACACGACCCGCGGCGGCCAGCTCGAACCGCGCCTCAACGAGCAGAACTTCAAGGTCATCGCCAGGGACCACGTCGGCGCGATCGACAACGACACGGTGCTCATCTCGATGCCGCTGCTGACGCGCATTCGGCAACTGGCGAAGAAGCCGGCACCCACGCCCGACAACTGGGCCGCACTGCTCGTCGGTGGCACCGAGGAGCACACCGACCCGTACCTGGCCACGAACGCTCGCGACCTGCCCACCCTGCCGTCGATCCCGACGCAAGGTGTCGCCAGCATCTTCGACCCCGCCGTGCCACCGCTGCTGTACGAGCTGATCGTCAAGAAGATCGTGCTCGCCCACGGCGATGACCAGGCCGTGCGGGCCGCGATCCCGCTCAGCCGGTTCGTGGCGCAGTTCGCGGTCGGTGTCACGCAGGCCTTGCGCGGGATCAGGGACCGGTCGGCAGCGCTCGTCGCGGACGCGATCAGGATCGGTGGCGACGATCGCGGCGAAGGGCTGATCGATCCCGACGCCCTGCGCGCGAACCTCGCCTACATCGAGGCTCGGATGGCGGCCGGTGATTCGACAACGGCGCACCAGGCCGGAGTCGCCGCGGCGGCCACGTCGGCGTGGGAGTCAACGGTGCCGCAGTGGGTGCTCGAACTCAACGGGTTGCTCGCGTTCAACCCTGCTCTGCTCTCGGAGTACCCGACATACGAGGACCCGAACCCGTTCGTCAAGGGCTGGAGGGCCGGGGTCCGCGCCGTGCGCGGGGGTGCCAGCTCGGGTGACCAGACGGCGCAGAACGCCAAGGACTGGGCCCGCTCCACCGATCGTCGAACGCTCGCGCAGGTGGACAGCGCCCAGTCCCAGCTCGACGCGGCGGGAGCGGGGCATCGGCGACGGACCAAGGCGACCTGGGAGCTGGCCCATCGACGCTTGATCACCGACATCGAGCTCACGACCGATCGACTGACGACAACACGCAGCCAGATCGGTGAATGGATCGCCTCGATCATCTCGACGCGGAGGCGCATGCCGATGCTGAGGCAATTGGTCGCACCGAGCCAGTCGGTCGGCCGGGAGCTCACCGGGCACGTGCTCCGGAGGTATCGGTTGGTCCAGTCCGAGGAGGCGACGAGCGTGCGTGTGCCGACCGTCGGTCGCAATCCGGCGAGTGCCCAGCTGGCCGAGACGACTCGGGCGCTGGTCGGGCTCGAGGCGGCGATCGCCAGGCTGGTGCCCGAACTGACCCGCCTGGCGAAGGAAGCGGACGCGTACGCCGGACCACCGGTCGCTGCAGGGCCGGCCATTGGCCGATAGCTCGCCGACGTCCCGCCTATCCTCGCGTGCCGATGGGCATGATCCAGACCTTCCGCTCCGTTGTCCGTTTCGAACCGATCTCGTTGGATCCGGTCGAGTGGCGGCTGCGGCGGATGGCCTGCGTCGACGACTACCGTCGGATCGCCAAGCGCCGCCTGCCGCGAGGAGTGTTCGACTACGTCGACGGGGGTGCAGAGGACGAACGCACGCTGGCCCGCAACTCGTCCGCCTTCTCCGACCTCGAGTTCCGACCGCGGGTGTTGCGCGACGTCAGCGACATCGACACCTCGACCACCCTCTTCGGCCGGCCGATGTCGATGCCCGTCATCCTCAGCCCGACCGGCTTCACCCGCATCGCCCACTCGCAGGGCGAGCTCGCCGTCGCCCGCGCCGCCGAGCGTGCCGGCATTCCGACGTCGTTGTCCACGATGGGGACGCGGTCGATCGAGGAGCTCGCGGCGGCGACGAGCGGCGACCTGTGGTTCCAGGTGTACACCTGGCGCGACCGCGGCCTCGTCGAGTCGATGGTGTCGCGCGCCAAGGCATGCGGGTACACGACGCTGTGGCTCACGGTCGACACGGCACAGCTCGGCCGGCGTGAGCGCGACGTACGGCGCGGCCTGACCCTGCCGCCGAAGATCGGTCCGGGCACGATGGTCGACGGCGCGCTCCACCCCGCGTGGACGCTCGACTTCCTGCGCAGTGAGCCGATCACCTTCGCCAACGTGGTGGGGTACGGCGACGAGGACGGGTCGTCGGCGGTCGGCCTGGCCGACCATGTGAAGCGACAGTTCGATCCGGCGCTGTCGTGGGACGACATCGACTGGCTGCGCCAGCACTGGGACGGCCCGATCGTCCTCAAGGGCATCCAGACCGTCGCCGACGCCGCGCAGGCGGCGAAGCTCGGCGTCGAGGGCATCGGCCTCTCGAACCACGGGGGGCGCCAGCTCGACGACGCGCCGTCGCCGATCAGCCTCGTCGACCCGGTCCGCCAGGAGATCGGCGACACGGCCGCGATCATCTGCGACGGCGGCGTCCGACGTGGTGCCGACATCGTGAAGGCGCTCGCCCTCGGTGCCGACGCGGTCGCGCTGGCGCGGCCGTACCTCTACGCGCTCGGCGCCGCAGGCGAACGCGGCGTCGACCACCTGCTCACGTTCTTGCGCGAGGGGCTCGAGCTGACGATGGCCCTGTGCGGGGTGCGCACCCTCGCCGAGATCGACCGCGAGCTCGTCGCCTGGAAGTGAGCCGCGGCGGGTCCGCTACCAGCGGTCCCAGTGGAGGACGGTGTCGAGCGGCAGGCGATCGGCCCGCTTGAAGTCCGTGCCCTTGGTGTAGGCGATCGGGAACAGCCCCGCCTGGGAGTACTGGGGGTGGGGGATCCCGAGCAGCTCGGCCGCCTCGGCGTCGCCGCCGTCCATCAGATGGATCGTGGTCCATGCCGAGCCGAGGCCGCGCTCGCGGAGGGCGAGCATGAAGCTCCAGACGGCGGGCACGATCGACCCCCACGCGCTGGCGCCGCGGAACGCGGGCACGCCGTCGAGGTTGCCCTCGATGCAGGGCACGAGCAGCATCGGTGCGCGGTGGAAGTTCTCGGCCAGGTGCACCGCTGACGCGGTGACCCGCTCGCGCTGCTCGTGGCGCGGATCACCAGGTTCGTAGTCGGCGGATGCCGGGTTCGCTGCGTAGACGGCGAAGTTCCTGGCGTAGATCTGTTGGAGGGCGCGCTTCGTGTCCGCGTCCTCGACCACCACGAACTGCCAACCCTGGCGGTTCGAGCCGGTCGGTGCCTGGAGGGCGATCTCCAGGCACTCCTCGACGACCGATCGCTCGACCGGTCGGTCGAAGTCGAGGCGCTTGCGCACCGAGCGGGTGGTGGTGAGGACGTCGTCAGCGCTGAGACCGAGGTTCATGCGGTCAGTGTGTCATCGCCGGACTACGTCGGCCGAGGCCGACCCTGCGACACTGAGTTCATGTCTGACCGAGTGCTCATCACCATCGCCGACGGCGTCGCGGACGTCCGCTTCAACCGTCCCGACAAGCGCAACGCGCTCGACGGTGCGATGTTCTCGGCGATCGCCGACGCCGGCGAGCGATTGAAGAGCGAGCGCGGCGTGCGCGCCGTGGTCCTGTCGGGTGAGGGCAAGTCGTTCTGTGCCGGTCTCGACTTCTCGTCGTTCCAGGCGATGGCGGGCGACGGCGGCGGGTCCGACGGAGCGGCCGACGCCGACGACGGCGCCACCAACGCCGGTTCGATGGCCGAGGGGCGGATCACCCACCTCGGTCAGCAGTGCTGCTGGGTGTGGCAGGAGCTCGAGGTGCCCGTGATCGCCGCGGTGCACGGACATGCGCTCGGCGGCGGACTGCAGATCGCGCTCGGCGCCGACATCCGCATCGTGCACCCCGAGACCAAGCTGTCGGTGCGCGAGGTGCACTGGGGTCTGGTGCCCGACATGACCGGCACGTTTATGCTCTCCAAGCTCGTCCGGCCGGACATCGCC
>CAYGLH010000336.1:0-4106 GCA_964350535.1 uncultured Ilumatobacteraceae bacterium | reverse complement strand
TAGCTCGACCGGGTGAGCGGGCTCGCCTCGACGTGGCCGATGCCCATCGCCTCGCCGACCCGCTTCCACCGGGTGAACTCCCCCGGCTCGGCGTAGCGAGCCACCGGGAGATGGTGCGAGGTCGGCCGGAGGTACTGACCGATCGTGACGATGTGCACGCCGAGCGACGCCAGATCGGCCAGACACCCCTCGACCTCGTCGTCGGTCTCACCCAGACCGAGCATGAACCCGGTCTTCACGTGCAGCCCCTCGGCCAGCGCGCCGGCGAGCACGGAGAGCGACCGGGCGTACCCGGCGGAGGGTCGCACGGCACGCTGCAGCCGTGCGACGGTCTCGATGTTGTGGTTGAAGACGTCGGGCCGAGCCGCGTAGAGCACCGCCAAGGCGTCGCGATCGCCCTTGGCGTCGGAGATCAGCGTCTCGACCGTGGTTCCGGGTCGCCGATCGCGGATCGCCTCGACGCACGCCGCGACGTGCCCCATCCCGCCGTCGGCGAGGTCGTCGCGGGCGACCATGGTGAGCACCGCATGGTCGAGCTCCATCGACTCGACGGCGGTCGCCACCCGACCGGGCTCGTCGGCCGCCGGGGCGAGCGGACGCCGCGTGTCGACGAGACAGAACCCGCACGCCCGCGTGCACCGCTCGCCGAGCACCATGAACGTGGCGGTGCCGTCGGCCCAGCACTCCGACAGGTTCGGGCAACCGGCGTCCTCGCACACCGTGACGAGATCGAGTTGACGCATCTGCTTCTTCAGCTCGACCACCTCGGGTCCCAGCCGGAGGTGGGGCCGCAGCCAGTCGGGTTTGCGGGTCTCGATCGTGAGGCCGCCGGTGACGCCCGCCGCTTCGAGCCGGGACGCCGCCCGCGGCGACACGCTGCGCACGGTCTCGCCCGGCCCCTCGCCGCGCGAGAACGCCGACAGGTCGCGACCGGCCTCGTCGGCGCGCCAGGCCACGTCTTGGCGTTCGACCGTGCCGTCGCCCCAGCGCTGTGCGGCGAGCCGGGCGACCACGTCGACCACCTCGCGCATCGTGGCATCGACGCCTTCCTCCTCGAGCGAGGTGACCGGGCGATCGCCGATGCCGCAGGGCACGATGTGCTCACGCATGTACGTCAGGTCGGTCGTGACGTTGAGCGCGAACCCGTGCATCGTGCGGCCGCCCTTGAGGCGCACGCCGATCGCGCAGATCTTGCGCGGCTCGACGGCAGGGTCGGGGTGATCCACGTCGAGCCACACGCCGGCGAAACCGGGCAACCGCCCGGCGTTCGGCAACCCGAGCTCGGCGAGCGCATCGATCACGAGGCCCTCGACGTTGCACACGTGGGCCGTCGCAGCGAGGCCGTGCTCGACGTCGACGATCGGGTAGCCGACCAGCTGGCCGGGCCCGTGATAGGTGATGTCGCCGCCGCGCTTCACCGGGACGAGCTCGGCTCCGACCGACGGCGGATCACAGCGCAGGTTCGTGTCGAGGTCGGCGCGCCGCCCGTGGGTGAACACGTGTGGGTGTTCGAGCAGCAGCAGGTGCTGCTCGGCCCCGTTCGTGAACAGCGCCTCCTGGACCACCAGCGCCTCGCGGTAGGGCACCGAGCCCAGCCACCGGATGCGCAGCGGGGTGCCCATCAGAGCTCCGTCGACCAGTCCTTGGTCTCGAGGATCTCCTTCACCCGCTTGAGGAAGCCGGCGGCGTACGCCCCGTCGAAGGCACGATGGTCCCAGCTCATCGCGAGGTTGCCGACCGGGTGGATGGCGATCGCCTCGCCGCCGGCGGCGGTGGTGGTGACCACCGGCTTGCGTACGATCGCGTCGGTCGACACGATCGCCACCTGCGGCTGGTTGATGATCGGCATGGTGAGCACCGAGCCGGCGGACCCGTTGTTGCTGATCGTGAACGTGCCGCCCGAGATCTCGTCGGGCGACAGCTTGCGCGCCCGGGCGCGGTCGGCGAGGTCGGCGATCTCGCCGGCGATGGCGGCGAGGCGCTTCGATTCGGCACGGCGGATGACCGGCGCCAGCAGGCCTTCGTAGTCGAGGTCGACGGCGATCCCGAGGTCGACGTAGTCGTGCACGACGAGCTCGTCGGCGCCGACGCTCGCGTTGAGGTGCGGGAACTCGCTCAGGCCGTCGATGATCGCCCGCGAGATGAACGGCAGGTAGGTGAGGCTGAAGCCCTCCTTCGCCTTCCACTCGTCCTTGATCGCGGTGCGCACGACGTCGACGTTGGCGAAGTCGACCTCGACGACGCTGAAGGCGTGCGGGCTGGTCGACTTGCTCATCACCATGTGCTCGCCGGTGAGCTTGCGGATCTTGGAGAGCTTGACGGTGGAGTCGCCGGCGCCGGCGGACACCTCGGGTGCGGGCGCTGCGCTGCGGGCCGGTGCCGGGGAGGCGGCCGCCGGGGCGGCGGGCGCCGCAGCGGGGGGTGCGCTCGAGGCGGCGGGCGCGGCCGGCGCCGATCCGCTGGCATCGATGTAGTCGAGCACGTCGTCGCGGGTGATCCGGCCACCCGGGCCGGTCCCCTCGATCGCCGACGGGTCGATGTCGTGCTCGTTGACCAGACGGCGCACCACCGGCGACAGCAGCCGGTTGTCGTCGATCGACGCGTCGGCTGCGGGGGCGGCCGGCGCCGCAGGTGCGGGGGCGGCGGGGGCAGGTGCGGGCGGGGCCGGCGGAGCGGCAGCGGCGGGCGCGGCCTCCGACGCAGGCTCGGGTTCCGGTTCCGGTTCCGGCTCGGCGGCGGGCGCCGGGGCGGCCTCGGCGGGCGCGTCCGCAGCGGCCCCGTCGGTGGTCACGACGGCGACGACGGCGCCCACGTCGACCGTGTCGCCCTCCTCGACGCGCAACTCGGCGACGACGCCGGCGATCGGCGACGGCACCTCGGTGTCGACCTTGTCGGTGGACACCTCGAACAAGGGCTCGTCCTCGGCGACCGAGTCGCCGACGTTCTTGAACCACTGCGTGATCGTGCCCTCGGTGACGGTCTCACCGAGCTGGGGAAGGGTGACGTCTGCCATGTGCTGGGTTCCTTGTGTCGATCGATCGGTGCGGATGCGGTGGTCGGTTCGAACCTGTCACAAAGGGGTCTGACACCTTTGTGACAGGTTGTCAGCCGTTGAAGTTGCGGCCGGTGAGGGTGAGCACGGTCTCACCGAACAGTTCGGTGAGGCTGGGGTGGGGCTGGATGAACTCGGCGACCTCGTCGACCGAGGCCTCCCAGTTGACGGCGAGGTAGCCGCCGGACAGTTGCTCGGTGACCCACGGGCCGACCATGTGGACACCCAGGATCTGGCCGGCGGTGCCGTCGGCGTTCTTCTTGGCGATGATCTTGCACAGCCCCTCGGTCTCACCGAGGATCTGCGCCCGGCTGTTGAACTTGAACGGGTGCTTGGCGGTGACCAGGTCGTGGCCGGCAGCCTTGGCCTCCTCTTCGCCGGGCCCGGCGCACGCCACCTCGGGGTGGCAGTAGATCGCCCACGGGACACGGTCGTACATGACCGGCATCGGCGACTCGCCGAGCAGGTGCTTGACCACCATGATCGCCTCGGCATACCCGACGTGGGCGAGCTGCGGGGTGTTGATCAGGTCGCCGACGGCGTAGACGCCCGGCTCGCCGGTGCGGCAGAACTCGTCGACGGCGACGAAGCCTCGCTCGTCGACGACCACGCCGGTCCCCTCGAGACCGAGCTGGTCGGCGTACGGACGGCGGCCGACGGACACGATGACGGCGTCGACCTCGACGGAGTCACCGTCGCCGAACTGCACCGTCGTGCCACCCGAGCCGTTCGGCGTGTGGCCGTTGACCATCACGCCGGTCTTGATGGCGATCTTCCTCTTCTTGAACGAGCGCTCGACGACCTTGGCGACGTCCTTGTCGAGCCCGGGCAGGATCTTCGGCAGCCCCTCGAGGATCGTCACCTCCGAACCCAGGTCGGCGAACGTGGAGGCGAACTCGCATCCGATCGCCCCGCCGCCGATGACCGCCACGCGGTCGGGCACGTAGTCGAGATCGAGCACCTCGTCGCTGGTCATGATCGGACCGCCGCGCTCGAAGTTGGGGATGAGCCGCGGCACCGAGCCCGCGGCAAGCAGCACGTGGTCGCCCGAAAC
>CAYGLH010000335.1:1509-4109 GCA_964350535.1 uncultured Ilumatobacteraceae bacterium | reverse complement strand
GAGCTGGCCGTCGCGGTCGAACAGCATCAACCCTTGGAAGCCACCGATCGAGACGATCTCGACGTTCCAGCCCTGCTCGTCGGCAGCCGGCCGGACCTCGTTGCTCAGCTGCGACACGTCGATCTCGTCGGCCCTGATCGCGTTCGACAACGCGATCGGGTCGGCACCGGCGCGGATCTCCAACGCGTCGAAGTACTGGGCGTCGGGGTTCCAGTAGTCCGGGTTCTTCGTGTAGGCGTAGGTCGCACCGATCACGGTGGCGCCGCTGTCGAGCATGTACGGGCCCGAACCGACGGGCTGGGTGGCCAGATCCGGGTCGTCGAGCGCCTCACCCGAGGCGATCAAGCCGGGCTCCTGGGCCATGGCGTTCAAGAAGTTCGGATCGGGCTGTGCCAGGGTGATCACGACCGTCGACGCGTCGGGCGTCTCGATGCTGGTGACACCGGCCAGCTTGACCGCCGTCCCCGAGGCACCGTCCTTGAACCGCTGCAGGTTGGTGGCCACGACCTCGGCGTCGAGCGCGCTGCCGTCGGTGAAGGTCACGTCGTCGCGCAGCGTCAACGTGAGCACCGTACGCGAGTCGTCGTAGGACCATTCGGTCGCCAGCCACGGCTGGAACTCGCCGCTCGCATCGAGGCGGAGCAGCGTGTCGTACACCGCCTCGTAGTACGCGGACAGCGGACCCCACATGCTCGCCGCTGGGTCGAAGCTGGGCGGCGGCGCGACCGCGCCGAGGGTGATCGACCCGCCGCGCAGCTCCTCGGCCGGGGCCTCGGTCGCGCCCCGCGGCTCGGTCGCCGGCGCAGCCTCGGTGCCATCGGGCGCCTCGGTCTCGGCGGGAGCGTCCGTCTCAGCGGGTGCCTCGGTGTCCTCCGCTGCGGTGTCGCTGGCCGCGTCGGTCTCAGCGGGCGCCTCGGTGTCCTCGACGGCGGCGGTGGTGTCGTCGGCGTCGCTGGAGTCGTCGCCCCCGCACGCCACAGCGGCGGTGACGAGCGCTGTGAGCGCAAGCACGCCGAAGCTTCGATTCAAACGTTTCAATGTGGGCCCCCTCGTTGCCTCTGAATGGTTCTGGGCAGAGTAACATGAAATTCATCCGAGTGGAAGAAATTGTTCAGAGGGGAGCACGATGCTGGACACCGAGGAACTGGACGAGCTCATCTCGAGCCTCATCGATCGTGGCGAGCTGGTCGACGCCCAGTACGCAATCGCCACCGACGACACCGTCGTCGCGACGGGAGCTTTCGGGTCGGCCACGCTCGACAGCCGCTTCTGCATCTTCTCCTCGACCAAACCGATCTTCGCCTCGCTCGTCTGGCGCCTGATCGACGACGGAGACCTCACGCTCGACACGGCGGTCGCCGAGCTGTGGCCGGCCTTCGGACAACACGGCAAGGACACGATCACGATCGAGGACCTCCTCCTGTTCACCGCCGGCATCCCGAGCGCGACGATCCCCCACGACGAGCTCGTCAGCCGCGAGCGTCGAGCACGGTCGATGGAGCGCTGGACGCTCGAGTGGGCGCCGGGCTCGCAATACCAGTACCACCCGCTGTCAGCAGGCTGGGTGCTGAGCGAGATCGTGTCGATCGTGACCGAACTCCCGCACGGTGTGGCACTGCGCGAGCTGGTCCTCGATCCGTTGGGCATCGACAGGCTCGACCTCGGCGTCGCCCACCCGAGCGGTGACGTCCGACCGGTGCGCTACATCCGATCGGCACCTTTCGACCCCTTCGCCGCACTCACCGGCGATCCCGCGGCGATGACCGAGGAAGAGACCGAAGAGGTCTTCGACGTGCAGGCGTTCGCCGAGGACCCGGTGCTGCTGGGTGCCGGCGCCCCGGGCGGTGGGGCGATCTCCGACGCCCCATCCGTCGCCAGGTTCTACCAGGCGCTCCTCCACAACCCGGGCGAGCTCTGGAGCCGCGAGATCCTCACCGATGCCACCACCAACACCCGCAACACCATGCCCGATCAGCTCCGACTCGGGGCCGCTGCGAATCGCACCATCGGGCTCATCGTCGCCACCGAGGACAACCCACGACTGACGATCCCCGAGCACGACATCGACCTCGAGATGCACCCCTTCGGTCCCGCCGTCTCGCCCTCCACGTTCGGCCACGGCGGCGGCGGTGGGCAGATAGCGCTCGCCGACCCGACGACCGGTATTTCCTTCTGCTTCCTGTCCAACGCGATCGACCGCGACGCGTTCGGGGCGTTCCAGAACCAGCAGGACATCATCGCTGCGGCGTTCGACACGGTCCGATGATCCTGTTCCTCATCGCCGCGCTCCTCTCCGTCTTCGCGGTCGGGACCTGGGCGTGGCGCGCCCCGGGCATCGGCCTGATCGGGTCGCTCGGCGGCCACGCCCCAGGCTGGCTCGTCGTGCTCGGCACGATCGTCGGGGCGTTCGGCGTGTCCGACCTGGCCGACGATCCGTCGGTGACCTCCATCGTTGCGGTCGTCCTGTGCGCCTTCACCATCGCCTCCGGGGCCTACTTCGCCCACGACCAGTGGAGCGCCCTGCGCGCCCTCGGCATCCACACCGGCGTCGGCGACTACTTCGCCGTCTTCCGTCGCGTCGGGCCAGGGCCCGACGACAC
>CAYGLH010000335.1:0-1409 GCA_964350535.1 uncultured Ilumatobacteraceae bacterium | reverse complement strand
GCGTCGGCGACTACTTCGCCGTCTTCCGTCGCGTCGGGCCAGGGCCCGACGACACCATCACCTACGGCCCGGTCGGCGACCAGTCGCCACGCATCGCCATCTACCGGCCCACTCCCGCCGACGAGCCATCCCCCGTCGTCCTCTTCATCCACGGAGGCGGATGGGCCGACGGCAACGAGACGTCGGACACCGCACTCAACCGGTCGCTGGCCAACCGCGGCTTCCTCGTCTTCAGCGCCACGTACACGCTCGCCACCGATTCCCGACCGACATGGGACGTCGCACCCAAGGAGCTTGCCTGCGCGCTCGCCACGGCGCAGCGACTCGCGCCGCAGTACGGCGGATCGACCGAACGGTTCTACGTCGCCGGCGCCTCCGCAGGCGGCCACCTCGCCACGCTCGTCGCCAACCGCATCTCAGCCGGTGACGATCTCGATTGCGGATGCGGTGCACTTCCGGCGATCAACGGCGTCGCCGGGATCATCCCGGCCGTCGACCCGCGCTACGGCGATGTGAACCGCTACTGGGGCGCGGGCAAGGCGGCGCGTCGCATGATCTCGACGTTCGCCGGCGGCCTTCCCGCTGACGTGCCGGACCGCTACGACGCGGTGAGCGCGACCAAGGCGTTGCACCCGCATGCGCCACCGACACTGCTCGTCTACGGCCCCAACGACTGGCTGGTGCAGCGCGAGTCCGTCGAGGAGTACGCCGACCGGGCACGGCGCGAGGGCGTCGAGATCCAAGCCGTCCCGATCCCCTGGACCGGGCACCTGCTGGGTCTCAGCGGTGCGGCGCGCAAGGCGATCGTCGAGCTGACCGTCGCCTGGTTCGACGACCATCGCCCGTGACATCACGGCCCAAGGTACGGTCAGATGTCGTCGAAGTCGTCGGGTGACCACTCGTCGACCCAGTCGATGACGGGCGTGTCCCCGTCGAAACGGATCGGGAGCCAGACGTAGTCGGCGATCGAGGTGTCGGCCGCCGCAACGAGCTCGAGCGCCGCCGGATCGATCACCGGATCGGCCTCGATCACCGGTCCGTGGTGTCCGTGCGGGTCGGCGAGCTTGGCGACATGGGCCAGCACGGATCGGACGTGGTCGCCGCCGGCGAAACCCTCCCCCGCCGCCTCGGGCAGACCCGGGAGCCAGCGGTCGGCCATCGCGATGTACAGGTCGCGCTTGTGGGGATGGCGGAACACCGAGCTGATCTGGGAGTTGTACGAGCTCCTACTCGCGTCGGCCGGGTGCGGATCGCCGAGCACGGTCCACGGGCCGTGGTACGTCGGTGCGGACGCTACCTCGGAAGGATTCGGGTGGTAGCCCGACGTGCCCGAGGTGATCAGGTAGTGAACGTCACCTCGCCTGAAGAACGCCGGTGCCTCGCGGACGTACGGCGGGCAGCCACGAGGG
>CAYGLH010000334.1:0-4191 GCA_964350535.1 uncultured Ilumatobacteraceae bacterium | reverse complement strand
CGGTAACCCGTTCTTCACCACCGACACCGCCGCCGCCCTGCGGGCCGCGGAGATCGAGGCCGAGGTGCTGATCAAGGGCACCCACTCCGGTGTCGACGGCGTGTACACCGCCGACCCGCGCTCGGATGCCTCGGCGACCAAGTACGACGAGGTCGGCTACCTCGAGGTGATGACGAAGGACCTCAAGGTGATGGACGCCACCGCGATCGCCTTCTGCCGCGACAACGACATCCCGATCGTGGTGTTCGACATGTCGAAGCCGGGCTCGTTGCGCAGCATCGTGCAGGGCGGCACCGAGGGCACCCTCGTCCACCACGGCTGAACGCGCGCCCAGCGAAGCTCCCGCACGTGGTCGTCGGGTCCCGTGCGGGTGAGTCGCCACGGCGCCCGCCGTCACGAGTGGTCAACGTGGCCGGCGAACCCGGGGGAGAACCCGCATGCACTGGTCGCGATGGTCGACCTGGATACGCTGGTCGTCGTGATCGAAGAGACCCTGCTCGAGGCCATGGAGAAGATGGAGAAGGCGGTCGAGCACACGCAGTCGCAATTCGCGACGGTGCGTTCGGGGCGCGCCACGCCCTCGCTCGTCGAGCGGATCAACGTCGAGTACTACGGTGCGCCCGTGCCGTTGCAGCAGCTCGCGTCGATCACGGTGCCCGAGGCACGGCAGTTGCTCATCAAGCCGCACGACCGCGGATCGCTCGAGGCGATCGAGAAGTCGATCCGCGAGAGCGATCTCGGGGTCGCCCCGAACAACGATGGCGTGGCCATCCGCTTGTCGCTGCCGCAGCTCACCGAGGAGCGCCGCAAGGAGTACGTCAAGGTGGCCCGGGGGATGGCCGAGGACGGCCGGATCGCCCTGCGCAACGTGCGGCGCGAGGCGCGCAAGACGCTCGAGACCGCGGAGCGCGACGGCGAGATCTCGGCCGACGACCTCGAACGGGCCGAGAAGGA
Source organism: uncultured Ilumatobacteraceae bacterium (assembly GCA_964350535.1). Lineage (GTDB taxonomy): Bacteria > Actinomycetota > Acidimicrobiia > Acidimicrobiales > Ilumatobacteraceae > CAYGLH01. The sequence continues at coordinate 3,237 of CAYGLH010000334.1, read as the reverse complement.
GCTCGAGAAGGTGACCCACGAGAACGTCGAGCACGTCGACGAGGCGCTGGGTCGCAAAGAGCAAGAGCTGCTCGAAGTGTGAGCAACTGGCGGGCGAAGGTGGCCGACGAGATGCGAGGGGAAGCACAGCGCGATGACTGACGACAGGTCCGGTGACGACCGGTACGGAGACGATGCCGACCACACGGGAGGTGGGCACCGGCCGGGGCCGCGCGAGGCCGAGATGGACGAGTTCGACGACGAGGAGTTCGGTGGGCCGCTGTTCGAGCAGACCACCCAGCAACCCGCCGTGCGCGGCGAGGACGATCCGTGGGGATCGCTGAGGTGCGGCGACGACGACACCGGCTCGATGCCGCATGGGACGGAGGCGCCGACGGGCGACATCCCGCGCATCGACACGCCGAGCGAGCCCGATCCGACCGACGACCTCGACGTGTGGTCGTCGTTCACCAGCGACGCTCCGGTGTGGAAGGAAGGCGACGAGGTCGACAGCCCCACCGGCGCCGTCGAGGCGACCGTGCCGTCCGACCCGACGAGCGAGTTGTCGTGGGACGACGATCCCGATGAACCAGGTCCCGAGGCCGCGCTCGAGGCCGACGTGCCGAGCGGGCGCCACGACGTCGTCCCCGAGGCGGCGCGCGAGCCGTCGCGGATCACGATCGGCACCGATCCGTCGGGCATGCCGCGTCGTCCCGATCCACGCAGTGGCGGACGTCGAGGCGGCTCCCCGCAGCGACCGCCGGGGACGGGGGGATCGCCCAGCGCCGGGGGCGATCGGAACCTGCCCGTGGCGATCGCCGCCGGGCTCGTGCTCGCCGCGGTGTTCCTGGCGCTCACCATGTGGCGTCCCGCCGGGGCGGTCGCGTTCGTCACGATCGCGCTCGGCCTCGCCGCGGTCGAGTACTTCTCGAAGGTCACCGAGAAGGGCTACCGCCCGGTGGTCGCCGCCGGGGTGGCGGCCTGCGTCGCCGCACCGTTGGCGGCGTACTGGGTCGGCGAGTCGATGTTCCCCATCGTGCTGGCCTTCTGCTTCATCGCCGCTGCCGCCGGGTTCATCGGGGCCAACTCGATCGAGGTCGGTCCGATGCCGAACATGGCGATCACGATGCTCGGCGTGGTGTGGATCGGCATGCTCGGGTCGTTCGCCACCCTGATCATCCGGTTCTCCAACTTCTTCGGGGGCGACAACTCCATCGGCACCGACACGATCGTGCTCATCGGCATCGGTGTGGTGGCCAACGACGTCGGCGCGTACTTCGCCGGTTCGGCGTTCGGCCAGACGCCGTTGCGCAGCTGGATCAGCCCGAACAAGTCGATCGAGGGCTTCCTCGGCGGCACGATCCTCACGCTGGTCGTGATGGTGATCATCGGCATCCAGAGCCTCAGCGACACCTGGTCGTCGACCAGTCACCTGCTGATGCTGGGCATCGTCATCTCGGCCGCCGCCCCGCTCGGCGACCTCACCGAGAGCATGTTCAAGCGCAACCTCGACGTGAAGGACTTCGGGTCCGTCATCAGAGGGCACGGCAGTGTGCTCGACCGCTTCGACGGGTTCCTCTTCACCTTGCCCGCCGTCTACTACCTGATGCTGGTGATCGAGCCCTGGACGCAGTTCAGCGGCTGATCCGCGGCAATGTTCCCGGGCCGCGCGGATCGCGGGTGCCCGTCCGCTCGCTGGCGCTGACGCGCAGTGCTCCAGACTGAGTCGATGAGCTCGTCGCCCACGCGCGTCGCCATCGCCGGATCGACCGGGTCGATCGGGACCCAGACGCTCGACGTCATCCGCGCCGAGAATGCTCGAGCGCCCGGCGCGTACCGGGTCACGGGCATGAGCGTCGGCCGAGCGGTCGATCAACTCGTCGCGCAGGTGCAGGAGTTCCGGCCCGACATCGTGGTCGTCGCCGACGACGATGCCCGCCGGCAGGTGCGCGACGTGCTCGGTCCCGCCGTCGAGGTCGTCGCCGAGGCCGCGGCGGTGGTGGGCGACGCCGATGTCGTGGTGAACGGGGTGGTCGGCTTCGCCGGGCTCGACGTCACGATCGAGGCACTCCGGGCCGGTCGCCGGCTGGCGCTCGCCAACAAGGAGAGCCTGATCGCCGCTGGCCCGGTGGTCCAGCCGTTGCGGTCCACCCCGGGCGCCGAGCTGGTGCCGGTCGACAGCGAGCACTGCGCGCTGCACCAGTGCCTCCGCGCGTCGTACGACAGCGGGCGTGAGGTCGACCGCCTGTTGCTCACGGCCAGCGGCGGACCGTTCCGTGGACGCACGGCCGAGGAGTTGGCGGCGGTGACGGTGGAGTCAGCGCTCGCCCACCCGACGTGGAGCATGGGCCCGAAGATCACCGTCGACTCCAGCACCTTGATGAACAAGGGCCTCGAGGTGATCGAGGCGCACGAGCTGTACGGCACCCCGTACGACGACATCGACGTGGTGGTGCACCCCCAGTCGGTGGTCCACTCGATGGTCGAGTTCACCGACGGTTCGACGATCGCACAGCTTCGACTTCGAGCCGCCGGATCGGGCGACGTTCCGGTGCCTCGACCTGGCCTACGCCGCCGGCCGTCTCGGTGGGACGGGCCCCGCCTGGCTCAGCGCCGCCAACGAGGTCGCTGTGGACGGGTTCCTGGACGGGCGTGTGGCGTGGAATGCGATACCTGACGTGTGCGTTGCAGTGATGGAGCGGCATGATGGGGGAACCCCATCGACCGTCGACGACGTCAAACACGCCGATGCGACCGCACGACGTCTCGCCGCCGAGGTACTGAACGCACGATGACCGACCAACTGGAACAGCCCGCCGACACCGACGACGGCTCGTCAGCGCGCCAGGCGTTCCCGCCGCCCAAGCCCTCCACCCGGGCCGACCGGATGAAGAGCGAGGTGATGGCGGGCGGCGCGGTCTCCGAGCACGACGACGACGAGCTCGCCGGGGGGTGGCGCGGCTGGCTGTCGATGGCCGCCATCGCGGCGCTGTTCGTGTGGCTCGCGTGCGTCAACATCTGGATCTTCGTGTTCGTCGTCGGGCTCGTGATCTCGATCTTCCTGCACGAGCTCGGCCACTTCCTCACGGCCCGCTGGACCGGGATGAAGGTCACCCAGTTCTTCCTGTTCTTCGGGCCGCGCCTGTGGAGCTTCCGGCGCGGTGAGACCGAGTACGGCGTGCGAGCCCTCCCGCTCGGCGCCTTCGTCCGCATCGTCGGCATGAACCGGATGGACGAGGTCGACCCGGCCGAGGAAGC
>CAYGLH010000333.1:0-4210 GCA_964350535.1 uncultured Ilumatobacteraceae bacterium | reverse complement strand
GTGTTCCTCTCGCTCGCCGACGCCGACAAGCCCGCGGGGCTCGTCGTCGCCAAGCGGCTGCGGGCGCTCGGTCTGTCGATCGCCGCGACCGAGGGGACCGCGGCGTTCCTCGAGCGGTTCGGGTCGCCCGTCGACCACGTGCTCGCCAAGGTGCAGGACCAGGATGGCCCGACCGCCGTCGACCTCATCGCCGACGACAAGATCTGCTTCGTCATCAACACGCCACGCGGGCGCATCGGTCGCAGCGACGGCGAGCACACCCGCAAGGCGGCGAGCCTCCACCGGGTCAGCTGCGTCACCACGGTCGACGCCGCGCTCGCCGCGGCGGAGGGCATGGCCCAGCGGGCCGCAGGCGACGGGGAGGTGCGTTCGCTGCAGGAGTACCACGCGCGGGCGCTGGCCGGTGCGGACGGCGCCGATGGCGCGAGCTGACGGCGTCGGCGCCCTCGACCCGCGGGTGTGCATCGGCAGCGTCACGCTGCGGGCGCCCGTCATGACGGCGTCCGGCACCGCCGGGTACGGCAACGAGTTCGAGGGCCTCCTCGAACTCGATGCGCTCGGCGCGGTCGTCACCAAGTCGTTGGCGCACTTCGCGTGGAACGGCAACCCGGCGCCGCGCGTCCACCCGACGAGTGCCGGCATGGTCAACGCCGTCGGGCTCCAGGGGCCCGGGATCGACCCCTGGCTCCGCGACACGCTGCCCGACCTGTTGGACACGGGCGCCACCGTCGTGGCCAGCATCTGGGGTCGCTCGGTCGACGACTACCGGCGCGCCGCCGAGATGCTCGCCGACGCGCCGGTCGGTGTCGTCGCCGTCGAGGTCAACCTGTCGTGCCCGAACCTCGAGGGCCGCAACGCCATGTTCGCCCACGACGTCGAGCTGTCGGCCGAGGTGATCCGGGCGACCGCCGCGTGTGGCCGCCCACGTTGGGCCAAGCTCAGCGCCAACACCGACCGCATCGTGCAGGTCGCCGAGGCGGTGGCCGGGGCCGGGGCCGAAGCGGTGACCTGCATCAACACGATGCTGGGGATGGCCTACGACCCAGCCACTCTGCGGCCGGCGCTCGGCGCGGGCGGCGGCGGACTGTCGGGTCGGGCGATCCACCCGATCGCCGTGCGCGCCGTCCACGACGTCCACGCCGCGCTTCCGGAGCTGCCGGTCGTGGGCGTCGGCGGCGTGAGCTCGGGCTGGGAGGCGGCCGAGATGCTCCTCGCCGGAGCCCGGGCGGTCCAGGTCGGCACCGCCACCTTCGCCGACCCGGCCGCACCGCTGCGCGTCCAGGAGGAGTTGCTGTCCTGGGCCTCGGCGGCGGGATGCACCACCATGGGTGATGTGGGCGCGCTAGCGTGAACTCATGGCAACACCTCCACAGTTGACCCCCGAGCAGCGGGCAGCTGCACTCGAGAAAGCAGCGGAGGCCCGCACCGCTCGCGCCGAGATCAAGGCCCGTCTCAAGATGGGCTCGATGAGCCTCGCCGAAGCCCTCGATTCCGACGACCCCAACGTGCTCAAGCTGAAGGTCGTGTCGCTCCTCGAGTCCCTCCCCGGCGTGGGGAAGGTGAAGGCGCGCAAGTTGATGGACGACATCGGGATCGCCGAGAACCGTCGCGTCCAGGGTCTCGGCGCGCAGCAGCGCGAGGCACTCCTGTCGCAGCTCGCGGCGTGACCATCGACGTCGATCAGCGTTGATCCTCGTCGTCTCCGGCCCTGGTGGCGTCGGCAAGGGCACCATCGTCGACGCGCTCGTCGAGCGTGACGACCAGCTCTGGCTGAGCCGCTCGTGGACCACCCGCGACCGGCGCCCGTCCGAATCGGCCGACGCCTACACGTTCGTCAGCCCCGACGAGTTCGAGGACCGCATCCGCGCCGGCGGGTTCCTCGAGTGGACCGAGTTCCTCGGGAACTACTACGGAACGCCCACCCCTGACCCCTCCGAGGAGCGCGACATCGTCCTCGAGATCGAGGTCGACGGGGCCCAGCAGGTCAAGAAGCACTTCCCCGAAGCGATCCTGTTGTTCGTGCTGCCCCCGTCACGCGAGGAGCAGGAGCGGCGGTTGCGCGGTCGCGGCGACCAGCACGACAAGGTGCTCGCCCGCCTCAAGAAGGCCGAGCAGGAAGAGCCGATCGGCCTGGCGCTGGCCGACCACGTGGTCGTCAACGACGACCTGGAGGACACGATCGACGCACTGTCGGAGATCATCAACGGCCATCGGGGCCGGTAGGATCGGAGCACTATGGCCCTCGACCACGACACGATGATGAAGCCGCCGATCGAGCAACTGCTCGACGAGGTCGACGACTCAAAGTTCGCGCTCGTCACGCTGGCGGCGCGTCGGGCCCGGCACATCAACTCCTACTTCAACCAGCTCGGCGAAGGCCTCGGCCACATGATCCCGCCGCAGGTGTCCTCCACGGCCCGCAAGCCGCTGTCGATCGCCTTCGAGGAGATCTCCGAGGAGAAGATCGTGCGCACCGATGCGCCGGTCGAGGAAGAGCTCGAGTTCGATCCCGACGCCGAGGCGCAGGCGATGGCCGACGCCGAGGCAGCGGCGTCCGAGCAGGCCGAGTCCGCCGAGGACTGAGGACTCCCTCCCCGACGCGAGGACCTGCGGCCACATGGGCCTCCACGGCAAGCGCATCGTCCTCGGCGTCACCGGCGGCATCGCCGCCTACAAGGCGATCGAGGTGTCGCGTCGCCTCGTCGACGCGGGCGCCCACGTCGTCCCGATCATGACGGCCGGCGCCGAACATTTCATCGGCGCCACCACGCTGAGCGCCCTGGCGTCCGAGCCCGTGCAGACCCGGCTCTGGGACAACCCCAGCACGCCGATCCCGCACACCAAGATCGGCCAAGGGGCAGACCTCATCGTCGTCGCGCCGGCGACCGCCAGGCTGATCGCCGCCTACCGGATGGGGCTGTCGACCGACCTGCTCACCAACACGCTGCTGGCGACGCGCGCCCCGGTGCTCGTCTGCCCGGCGATGCACACCGAGATGTGGGAGCACCCGAGCGTCGTCGAGAACATCGCGGTGCTGCGCGAGCGGGGCGTGCACATCGTCGACCCCGAGTCGGGCCGCCTCGCCGGCGGCGACGTCGGGGCGGGGCGCCTCGCCGACCCGGCCACCATCGTCGCGGCGGCGGAGCGGATCGTCTCCGACCAGCACCTCGCCGGGGTCGAGGTCACCGTGTCGGCCGGCGGCACCCGTGAGCCGATCGACGCCGTGCGCGTGATCGCCAACCGCAGCTCGGGCAAGCAGGGGTATGCCGTGGCGGTCGAGGCGGCGTCGCGCGGTGCCCGCGTCCGGCTGGTCAGCACCGTCGACCTGCCGGCGCCCCCGGGGGTCGAGGTGGTGCGCGTCGAAACCGCTGCCGAGATGGAAGCGGCGATGCAGCGCGCCGCCGCCACGAGCGACGTGATCGTGATGGCGGCAGCCGTCGCCGACTTCCGGCCGAAGGTCGCGGCCGCCGGCAAGCTGAAGAAGCGCGACGGCGCCCCGGAGATCATCCTCGAGCCGACGCCGGACATCCTCGCCGGCCTCGGGGCTGCGAAGCGGCCCGGTCAGGTGCTGGTCGGCTTCGCCGCCGAGACCGCCGACCTGGTCGCCAACGCCACCTCGAAGCTGCGCGCGAAGCACCTCGATCTCATCGTCGCCAACGACGTCGCGGCGCCGGGCGTGGGCTTCGCACACGAGACCAACGCGGTTACGCTGCTACGGCCCGACGCGGAGCCTGTCGAGATCGACCTCGCTGCCAAGCGAGATGTCGCACGGGCGGTCATCGACACCATTGCCGACATCCGTTCACGAACCTGACAGGATCCGACCCCACCATGGCTCAGTACACCTTCACCTCCGAGAGCGTCACCGAAGGCCACCCCGACAAGATGGCCGACCAGGTGTCCGACGCCGTCCTCGACGCGATCCTCGCCGAGGATCCGAACGGCCGGGTCGCCTGCGAGACGCTGCTCACCACCGGCCTGTGCGTCATCGCCGGCGAGATCTCCACCGACGCCTACGTCGAGATCCCCAAGATCGCTCGCGAGACGATCAACGGCATCGGCTACGACAACGCCGCCTACGGGTTCGACGGCAACACCTGTGGTGTGCTCGTGTCGATCGACGAGCAGAGCCCCGACATCGCCCAGGGCGTCGACACCAGCGAGGAGGTGCGCGGCGGCACCTCGGGCGAGGATGCGCTCAACCTGCAGG
>CAYGLH010000332.1:0-4215 GCA_964350535.1 uncultured Ilumatobacteraceae bacterium | reverse complement strand
GAAGTCCGCCGGCTCGGTGATGTCGGCGTCGACGAAGCTCACCTGGAGCGTGCCCGAGCGCTGGAAGATCTGGGCGATGTTCACGATGTCCGCCCCGGCCTCCCGGCTGGCCAGCGCCTTGGGAACCCAGGCGATGGCGAAGTCGACGTCGCCGTTGGCGAGCTGGGTCTGGGGCACGATCTCCACGCCGCCCTCGACGATGGTGACGTCGAGGCAGTAGCGCTGGTAGAACCCCTGGTCCACGGCGGCGTAGTAGCCGGCGAACTGGGCCTGGGTGACCCACTGCAACTGCAGGCTGACCTCGTCGATCGACTCGCAGTCGGCACCCTCGCCCGAGATGTCGGCACCGTCCGAGGTGGTGTCCTCGGTCGCGGCCTCGCCGTCGCCCTCGGCATCGTCGCCGGTCCCGCCGTCGTCGGCGGCATCGGTCTCGGCCGGTGCTTCGGTGTCGGCAGACGCGTCGTCGCCGGAGTCGTCATCGTCACCGCAGGCGGCGACGAGGAGTGCCAGTGCGCCGACCGTGGCGGTCAGCGTCCTGATGTGCTGCTTCCTTCTCATGTTGCTCCCCCGAGGGCCACGCCCTCCGTTTGTTGGTTGGTGGTGATCCGCTCGAGCAAGATCGCGCCCAGGTAGAACGCGATGCCCAAGAGGCACGCCCCCACCACGTATGCCCACGCCACATCGGTTCGCGACGCGGCCATGTTCGAGGTGATGGCGTATCCGAGTCCGTCCTGGCTGCCCCCAAAGTACTCCGCCACGAAGGCGGTGATGACCGCCAGCGGTGCGGCGATCTTGAGGGCGGTGAACAGGTAGGGCACGGCATTGGGGATGCGCGTCTTGCGCAGCACGGTCCATGGGGACGCGGCGTACGAGCGCATCAGTTCGAGATGGGTCTGGCTCACCTGGCGCAGGCCCTTGGCGACGTTGACGAGCACGACGAAGAACACGATCAACGTGACCATCAGCCGTCGGGGCGTCTGCGAGGTGATCGAGAACATGTTGTTGAACACCGGCACCAGCACGATGATCGGGATCGCGTTCAGGGCGACCGCCAGCGGCGTCATGATGTCGTTGGCGATGCGGAAGCGCATCAGCAGGAAGCTCAGCGCCACACCGATCACGACGCCGGCGAACAGTCCGATCAGCGCGTTGACCCCGGTGACCCAGCAGGCGTCCCAGACGTCGCCGGGGCGGTCGAAGAACGCGGTCACGATCTCGGACGGCGACGGGAGCAGGAAGTCCTCGATGTCGAACGCGATGACGATCAGTTCCCACACGAGCAGTGAGACCGCGAGGAACACGACCGGCGGCCACAGCGCGGCGAGGACGCGGCGAGCGACGGTCACCGATCCTCGATCCCTCTCGTCGCGTCGCCCAGCTCGGCGCCGCGCAGCGCCTCGCGCACTTCGGTGATCTTGTCGAAGAAGTGGCGGTCCTCGCGCGTGTCCTCGTCGCGACCGCGCCCGAGGTCGACCCCGACGATCGAGGTGATCCGACCGGGACGCGGCGTCATGACGACGACGCGGTCCGACAGGTACACGGCCTCGGGGATCGAGTGGGTGACGAACACGACGGTGGTGTCAGCGGCGTCGCAGATGCGCAGCAGTTCGGCCTGCATGTGCTCGCGAGTCATCTCGTCGAGCGCGCCGAACGGTTCGTCCATCAGCAGCAGCGGCGGATGGGCGGCGAGGGCACGGGCGATCGCCACCCGCTGCTGCATCCCGCCGGACAGCTGCCAGGGCATGTGGCCGGCGAACTCGTCCAGCTTCACCAGCTGCAGCATCTCCCGGGCGCGGTCGGCGCGGTCGCGCTTGCTCCAGCCCTTCACCTCGAGGGGCAGCTCGACGTTCTTCTGCACCGTCCGCCACTCGAACAGTCCGGACTGCTGGAACGCCATCCCGTAGTCCTGGTCGCGGCGCGCCTGTTCGGGCGACTTGCCGTTGACCTCGATCGCCCCGCCGGTCGGGCGGATCAGGTTGGCGACGAGGCGCAGCAACGTCGACTTGCCGCAGCCGGACGGCCCGATCAGCGAGACGAACTCGCCCGGCTCGATCGTCAGGTCGATGTCGACCAGCGCGTCGACCTGATTGGCCGTGCCCGGGTTGAACACCATCGACGCTCGGTCGATGACCACTGCGCTCACGACGTCACTCCTCCAACTCTCGCGGACGATTCCGCATCACCACTGACTCCAACGCCACGACGAGCCCGAACATGCACAACCCGAGCAGGGCGGCACCGAACACCGCGGTGTAGACCATCGCCGGATCGCTCGTCGCCCGCTGGCCGTACGTGAGGGCGGCGAACCCGACTCCGCGCACACCCGTCGAGATCTCCGACACGATGACCCCGACCGCCGCCGCGGTCGCGGCGAGCTTCAGCCCCGGGATGATGTACGGCACCGCCGCGGGGAAGCGCAGCTTGACGAGCGTCTTCCACCAGCCGGCCGCGTAGCTGTCCATCAGCTCCAGCGACGCGGCGGGCGCCGCGCTGAGCCCGCGCAACGTCGCCACGGCGACCGGGAAGAAGGCCAGGAACGCCCCGAGTGCGGACACCCACGTCCAGCGCGGCAGGTCCCAGTTGCCGCCGAGCGCCGCCACCTGCGGGGCGAGGGCGATCAGCGGGACGGTCTGGGAGATGATCACGTACGGCAACAGGCCCCGCTCGACGACGCGGAAGCGGGCCATCAGCACGGCGAGGAACGTGCCGAACACGGCGCCGAAGATCAGGCCGCCGAGCGCCATCCGGAACGTGTACCAGCCGTAGCCCAGCACCGCTTGCCAGATCGGCGTCGGGTCGCCGCGCACCTCTGGGTCGTCGAGCCGGGAGAGCATCTCCCAGGTGTGCGGCATCGCCCGGTCGTTCGTGCGCGGGAGCACCGGGAAGCCGAGGACGTCACCGCCGTCCTCCGGGCCGAGCGCCTTGTAGAGCTCCCAGAGCGCGGCGACGAGTGCCAGCGCGACGACGAAGAGCAACGCCCGCCTGGCACCGCGCCGAATCATCGTTCCACCGCCCGATCCGACGTCAAGACGTCACCGCGTCACTGCTTCGCAAGCGCCCACTCGCGGAGTTGCGGGATCACCTTCTCGCCGTACTGCTGCAGCGTGTGGTCCATGCCGTCGTGCTGCAGGTAGATGGAGAACTGGTCGACGCCGAGGTCGCGCAGCGCCCGCAGCCGGTCGAGCTGGGCGGAGATCGGGCCGAGGATGCAGAAGCGGTCGACGATCTCGTCGGGCACGAACGAGGTGTGGGTGTTGCCCGCCTGGCCGTGCTGGTTGTAGTCGTACGCCTCGCGGCCGGCGATGTAGTCGGTGAGCGCCGCAGGCACGTCGGACGAGTCGCCGTAGCGTTCGACGATGTCGGCCACGTGGTTCCCGACCATCCCACCGAACCAGCGGGTCTGGTCGCGCATGTAGTCCAGCTCGCTCTCCGGCCCGACGTACGCCGGGGCCGCCACGACGATCGTGACCTCGTCGGGATCACGCCCGGCCGCCTCGGCGGCGGCGCGCACGCTGGTGATCGTCCACTCGGCGATCGACAGGTCGGCGAGCTGGAGGATGAACCCGTCGCAGGTCTCGCCGATCAGCTTCAGTGCCTTCGGGCCGTACCCGGCGCCGTACACGTCGAGGCGGCTCTTGGCCGCCCACGGGAACGTGATCGTGGAGCCCTTGTAGTCGACGCTGCGCCCGTTGGCCAGCTCGCGGATGACCTGGATCGATTCGCCCATCGTCGCCAGGGTGGTCGGCTTGCCGTTGGTCACGCGCACCGCCGAGTCGCCGCGGCCCATGCCGCAGACCGTGCGGTTCCCGTACATCTCGTTGAGCGTGGCGTAGGTGGACGCCGTGACGGTCCAGTCGCGGGTGGCGGGGTTGGTGACCATCGGCCCGACGGTCAGGTTGCGCGTGCGCTCGAGGATGCGGCTGTAGATCGCGTACGGCTCCTGCCACAGGATGTGCGAGTCGAACGTCCAGAGGTGGCTGAAGCCGTAGGCCTCCGCTCGTTCTGCGAGGTCGATCACCCGCGCCGACGGCGGGGTGGTCTGGAGGACGATGCCGAGGTCCATCAGCGCGTCTCCGGGAAGCCGAGGTCGATCGTGCTGGTCGCGGGGTCGGGCCAGCGACTGGTGACGACCTTGCCCCTGGTGTAGAAGTTGACGCCTTCGGGGCCGTACATATGGGTGTCGCCGAACAGGCTCGCCTTCCACCCGCCGAAGCT
>CAYGLH010000331.1:0-4245 GCA_964350535.1 uncultured Ilumatobacteraceae bacterium | reverse complement strand
ACCGGATCAAGTACAAGAAGCTCGCCTGACCGTCGGCCGGGAACCCCCGATCTGCGTCGGCGCAATTCCGGTCCGAGCAGCCATTCACCGACACAAACCGGGAACGTCCGATCTGCGTCGGCACGATTCCGCTCCGAGCAACCATTCACCGACACAAACCGGGAACCCCGAAACCTCTGCCGCGCGGTGCTCTGCGGTGTGCTGCACTCGTGAGATGGCAGTCTTCATCATGACGGTGCGTCGCCGTGGGCCGGTCACGGTCGCGTCCACCAGCCGAGCGCCGACCGAGCTGGGGATGGCACCGACTCGACCCGAGCTGGGCGCACCGCCTCGTCGCTGAGGCCGAGCTCCCGCGACACGCACTCGTCCTCGACATCGGCGCCGGCGACGGCGTGATCACGGCGGCGCTCCTGGAGCACGGCGCCCAGGTGATCGCGGTCGAGCTCCATCCCGGGCGCCTGCAGCTCATGCGGGAGCGGTTCGGCCGCGACGCGACCGTCGTGCGTGCCGATGCCGGTGACCTGCGGCTGCCGCGACGGCCCTTCCACGTCGTCGCCAACCCGCCGTTCGGCGCGACGAGTCGACTCGTCACACGCCTGCTCGCGCCCGGGAGCCGCCTGGTGCGCGCCGACCTCGTGCTGCAGCGGCAGGCGGCCCAGCGCTGGCTCAGGCCCGACGCGCCCGGCGCGGGACGCTGGCACCGAACCTTCCACGCCGAGCTCGGACCGAACGTGCCCCGGCGAGCGTTCCGGCCGCCGCCCCACGTGCCGACGACCGTTCTCCGGATCCGGCGCCGATGAGAGGTGATGGCGAGATCACCGGCGCGATCCGGCAGACTGGTCCGATGCCCGCAGCGGAGACCGACGTCGAACTCGCCACCCGACTGGCCACCGCGGCGGGCGAGCAGCTGGTCGAACTGCGCGAGAAGATGTTCGCCGACGGCGCATCGCAGTGGGAGATCAAGGACGCCGGCGACGCCGTCGCGCAGCGCTACCTCGCCGGCGAGCTCGCCGAGTTCCGCCCCGACGACGCCGTGTTGTCCGAGGAGGGTCGTGAGGACCCGCGCCGCTTCGACGGCGACCGGGTGTGGATCGTCGACCCGCTCGACGGGACGCGCGAGTTCAGCGAGCAGGGGCGCAGCGACTGGGCGGTGCACGTGGCACTGTGGGCGGACGGCCGCTTCAGCGCCGGCGCGGTGAGCCTCCCGGCGATCGGGCGGACCTTCTCCACCGACCCGGCACCCGTCGTCCCGGCCTCGACCCGCGAGCGACCACGACTCGTCACGTCGCGCACACGCGCGCCGTACGCCGCGGTGCTCGTCGCCGAAGGGCTCGGCGCCGACGCGGTGCGCCTGGGTTCTGCGGGTGCCAAGGCGATGTCGGTCGTCATGGGCGAGACCGACGTGTACGTCCACGACGGGGGCATGTACCAATGGGACTCGGCCGCACCTGCGGCGGTGGCCCTCGCCGCTGGTCTCCACGCGAGCCGCATCGACGGGTCCGACCTCGTGTACAACGACGCCGACCCGTGGCTCCCCGACTTCATCGTCTGCCGCCCCGAACTGGCCGAAGCGGTGCTCAAGTCGCTCTGGGGCTGATCGTCGAGCGAGGTCGATGAGATGGAACTGACCGCCGTCCGTTTCGAGGTCGCCGAGCGCGTGGCGACCGTCTGGCTCCACCGCCCGCACCGGCACAACGCCTGGACGGGCCGCATGCACACCGAGTTCCGTCAGGTGATGGCCGACCTCGAGCAGCGTGACGACGTGCGGGCCGTCGTGGTCACCGGCTCACCACCGGCCTTCAGCGTCGGCGGCGACTCGAAGGCACTCAGCGGCCATGCCGACCGCGGCGGGTACGACACCGGTCTGCCGCCCGAGCCCGCACAGCCCGGCGGCGGCGCGGGGTTCGACGCCGACTTCGCCTGGCAGTTGGGCTACCGCCATCCGATCATCGCCGCTGTCAACGGCGCATGCGCCGGCGTGGCGTTGGCACTCGTGACGTTCTGCGACCTGCGGTTCGTGGCGTCGGACGCCAAGCTCACCACTGCAGCCCCGCGGCTCGGCCTCCCGGCCGAGTACGGGATGAGCTGGAGCCTGCCGCGTCTGATCGGTCCGACGAGGGCGACCGACCTACTGATCTCCGGGCGGATCGTGACCGGCTTCGAGACGGCCGATTGGGGGCTCTGGAACGGGGTCTGCGAGTCCGGCGAGGAGACCCTCGAGACCGCCGTCCGCTACGGCCGCGACCTCGCCGTGACCACCGGCCCGAACGCCGTCGCCACCACCAAGCGCCAGCTTGCCGCCGAGTTGCTGCGGTCGGCGCCGGCAGATGCCGTGAACGACTCGATCCGCCTGCTCGACGAGGCGATGTCGACCGCCGAGTACCGCGAGGGCGTCAGCGCCCTCACCGAAAAGCGCCCGCCCCGCTTCTAGTCATGGCGTTCCCCGGCCACGCAGGCCGCGGATGGGCGCTCCCTCCGCTGGCGCTCCGCTCGCTCGCACCCTCTGCACCACCCACGCGCGGCGTCATGGCGTTCCCCGGCCACGCAGGCCGCACGAGACGGCCGGGGCGTCAGGGGTCGAGGTCGGCGAGGACGGTGGCGGTGTGTTCGCCGAGGCGCGGGACGGGGCCGGGGCGCAGTTCGTACCCGTCGAAGTCGACCGGTGTCGCCACAGCCCGGAACGGCTCCTCGCCGTCGTGGGGCGTCATGTCGACGAACCCAGCCTGCGCCTGCGGGTCGTCGATCACCTCGGGGATCGACTGCACCGGCGCCCACCACACGTCGTGCTCGTCGAGCCGGTCGGCCCACTCGTCGAGCGGCCGCGTGGCGAAGATCGCATCGAGCTCCGCCACCAGTTCCGCGCAGTGCGTCCGCCGGCCCGCCGACGTGGCGAACCGCTCGTCGTCGCCGAGGTCGGGTCGTTCCAGCGCGGTGAGCAGCTTCGGCCAGTGGCGGTCGGCCTCGAGACAGATCAGGTACAGGATCCGACCGTCGCCCGCCCGGTAGGCATTGACCAGTGGCGCCGTGTTGCGCTCCCGCGGGCGCGTGCTCTCACGGCGACCGAAGCGCAGCTGGATGCCGATGTCCCAGGCGATCGAGTACATCCCGGTGCGCAGCAGACTCGTCGAGACGAGTCCGCCCCGCCCGGTGCGCCCCCGCTCGACGAGCTTGGCCATCACGCCGGCGGTGAGCGTCATCGCCGTCTGGTGGTCGCCGCTGCCCGACCGGGAACCGGAGGGGAACTCGCCCTTCGGTACTGACGTGTGGGCGAAACCCGAACGCGCCCAGTACGCGCCGACGTCGTAGCCGGCACGATCGCGGTCGGGTCCGTCGAGTCCGTACCCGGTGATCGCGCCGTAGACGAGGCGCGGATACCGAGCGCAGAGCGAACCGTGATCGAGTCCCAACCGTTCCAGCGCCGCCGGGCGCATGTTGGTGACGAACACGTCGGCCCGTTCGAGGAGGCCGTGACACGCAGCCAGCCCGTCGTCGCCGCGCAGGTCGAGGACGACTGATCGCTTCCCCCGGTTGTCGAGCTCGAACGGCGCGACCGGCAACGCGCCGTCGCCACCGATCGATCCGAACAGCGCCCGCTGGGGATCGCCGGCGGATGACTCGATCTTCACGACCTCCGCGCCCCAGTCGGCCATGATCCCGGCCGCCGCAGGCCCGGCGACCCACACCGCCAGCTCGACGACGCGCACTCCATCCAGCGGCCCGTTCGTGCTCACGCTGCTCCTTCCGGTCGGCGGCGACCGTACCGCATCGCCGATGGGCGCTGCCGAACCAGGGCGCGTCGCGGGCTGATCAGCCGAGCGCAGCGATGACGTCGGCGGGCGCCTGCACCAACTCGATGAGCACACCCTCGCCACTGCGCGGCGTGTCGTCGTTGCCCTTCGGGTGGATGAAGCACACGTCGTGACCGGACGCGCCGGCGCGGATCCCGCCGGGGGTGAACCGCATGCCCTCCGCTGCGAGCCAGTCGACGGCGGCCGGCAGGTCGTCGACCCACAGCCCGATGTGGTTGAGCGTCGGCACGTGCACCTTGGGCGACCGTTCCGGGTCGAGCGGCTGCATCAGGTCGACCTCGACCGCGTGCGGTCCCGCCCCGAGGCGCAGGATGTCCTCGTCGACGTTCTCCGACTCGCTGACGTAGTCGCCCACCTTCTCGACGCCGAACAGTCCGTTCCACAGACCGGTCAACGCCCCCTTGTCGAGCCCGCCGATGGCGATCTGCTGGATCCC
>CAYGLH010000330.1:0-4247 GCA_964350535.1 uncultured Ilumatobacteraceae bacterium | reverse complement strand
CGCGCCCGGTGATCGTCGTGCTCCGCGGGTGGCGGCCCCGATCACCACCCGCCCCACCCCACCCCACCGCCCCACGGTTTGCGGGTCGGATCCGGGGCCGTGCGGCCGGGATCGGACCCACAAACCCCCAGCCCGCGGTTTGCGGGGACGGATCCGCCGCTGGACGGCCGAGATCGGACCCGCAGAGCTCGGGGCACAACGGCGAGAGCCCGGGCCGTTCGGGCCCGGGCTCTCGTTCGGTTCTGGGTGTGGCCCGGAGGCCGGGCGTCACCAGCGGTAGTGGGCGAACGCCTTGTTGGACTCGGCCATCTTCTGGATGTCGTCGCGACGCTTCATCGCCGCGCCGAGACCCTGCGCGGCGTCCTGCAGCTCGGCGGCGAGGCACTCGGCCATCGTCTTCTCGCGACGCTGCCGGGAGAAGTCGACCGCCCAGCGGATCGCCAGGGTGGTGGCCCGACGCGGACGCACCTCGACCGGCACCTGGTAGGTGGCACCACCGACGCGGCGGCTGCGCACCTCGAGCGGCGGCTTGAGGTTGTCGATCGCTCGCTTGACGACGTCGATCGCCTGCTCGTCGGGATCGCACTTGCCCTGGATGATGTCGATCGCGTCGTACACGATCTTCTCGGCGACGGTGCGCTTGCCGTGCAGCATCACCTTGTTGATGAGCTGGGTGACGAGCACCGACTTGTAGATGGGATCGGCGGTCAGTTCGCGCCGGGGAGCTGGACCCTTACGAGGCATCGGTCACTTCTCCTTCTTGGCGCCGTAGCGGCTGCGGGCCTGCTTGCGGTTCTTGACGCCGACGGCGTCGAGGGCGCCGCGGATGATCTTGTAGCGCACACCGGGCAGGTCGCGCACACGACCGCCGCGCACGAGCACGATCGAGTGCTCCTGCAGGTTGTGGCCCTCGCCGGGGATGTAGGCGGTGACCTCGATGCCGGAGTTGAGCCGGACGCGGGCGACCTTGCGCAGCGCGGAGTTCGGCTTCTTCGGGGTGGTGGTGTACACGCGGGTGCAGACGCCGCGACGCTGGGGCGAACCCTTGAGCGCCGGGGTCTTGCTCTTGGTGACCTTCGAGCTGCGGCCCTGACGGACCAGCTGTTGGATGGTTGGCACGATGAAGGACCTCGGTTCTTCGGTCGTCCCCGTCGCTCGGCGAGCCGAGTCGTCGGGAAATGTGGTGGGTTGGGCACTGCCCGGGCCGGACAGCCCCGCCGTACATCGGCGGTGCGGACACCCCCGATGAGAGGACCCTGCAAGGCTACAGCCGCGCACCACCGCCTCCACCCGGCTCGACGCCACCCGATTCGTGTCGGCGAATTTCCGGTGCGGGCGGCCCGATGCAGACAGAGATCGCGACCTCCCGATTCGTGTCGGCGAATTTCCGGCCGCACCGGAATAGGGCCGACGCAAACGGGTGGGTCTGGGCGTTCAGAGGGGGAAGCGGTGGCGGATCCAGTCGGCGTAGAGGGGGTCGACGATCGCCACGCCGTCGTCGCTCCGCACGAGCTGACCCCGATCGACGAGCCGGCGCCGGCCGAGCTGCGCCGACGAACGGGAGAGGTCGAGGCGGTCGGCACCCGCGCCGAACAACGCTCCCCCGTTGGCCGCCAGCCGCATCACCGCCTGGTCGGCGGGCGAGAGCCCGGCGAAGCGGATCTCGTGGCCGTCGGCGGTGGCCGCACGGCAGCGCTCGAGCGCGGCCGCCCACACATCGAGCGCGGCGCCGTCACCGTCGGCCGCCATCCAGGCGGCGTCGGCGAGTTGCATCGACCGCTGGGGATGGCCGTTGGTGAACCCGTGGATGCTCGCCGCGAGTCCGGGCGGCGGGCGCCCCTCGAAGCCGCGCTCGACGATCCCGGTCAGGGCGGCGAGGCTCAGGGGCGGCACCTCGAGCAGGTCGGCCTGGGCGTAGAACGGCTGGTCGACCTCGGTGAACAGCATCCGCATCGTCGACGGCTCCGAGCCGGCGAACACGAGCCCGACGTCCTGCAGGTGATGCTGCAGCTTGGTCCGCAGCAGGCCGGCGGCACCGTCGACGCGGACGATGGAGGAGAACTCGTCGAAGAAGACTGCCGTCGGGTGCCGCTCGGCGTGGGCGACCATCAGGTCGAGCAACTGGTCGACCGTCATGTCGGCGCCCTCCTTCGGCATCCGGACGACGTTCGCCTTGAGCACCCCCAGGTTGATCTCGAGCCCGGCGGCGAGGTGATCGAGGCGCGACCGCCCGGGACCCGCCACGCCGGCGAGGGCGTCGGCGATGCGGGCGGCGAAGTCGACCCAGCCGCGCAGCTCGTAGAGGTCGACCCGGATCACGGTGACCTGGTCGTCGAGCCGCTCGGCGACGGCGCCGAGCACAGTGGTCTTGCCGAATCGTCTCGGGGCGACGAGCACGGTCGGCCGGCGCGAGGTGATCCGCTCGGTGAGCTCGTCGAGCAAGCCGTCGCGGCCGTACACCTGCTCGGCGGCGAGGGGGCCGTGGTGCGGGAAGGGCGACCCGAAGGTCATCAGCGCAACATACCACTGAGTGGCAGGCGAAGGGTACCGGTGAACGGTAGGCCTAGAGCAGAACCCACTCGGTCTGCACCAAGCGCTCGCCGTCGGCGCCGAGCACCACGAGGCGAACGGGGCCCGGCTGCAGGTCGTCGCAGGAGAAGCGGCCGAGCCCGTCCGAGCGGACGCCGCGCACCGAGTCGCCGGTGACCAGCTCGAGGTCGGCCTCGCTCGGAGGGATCAGTTGCCCGACGAGCCGGCGCGACTCCTCGTCGACCACCATCACCTCGATCTCGACGCCCGGTGCCTGGAACGTCACCTGACGATGGCCCGTCTCGGAGCGCACCCCGCTCAGCTCGCGGGCGGAGTCGAAGACGATCTCGGCCAGCTCGGCGTCGATCGTGCGCCACGTGAACGCCGCCTTCGCCCCGGACGTCACGCGCTCGGGGGGCGGGTCTGCGATCGCCAACGCCCTACCGAGCAACGCCACGAGTGCGTCGTCGTCGAGCGAGTCGACCGGGTCACCCTGCGGTCGCTCTGTCATCGGTCCGGCGCTCCTCTCCGACGTGCGGACTGGTCGTCGAGCCCCGTCGGCAGTAGCCGGCGGAGGCGTTTCAGGCACCGATCACGGCTGGGGCCGATGCTTCCGACGCTCCGGCCCAGGATCTCCGCGATCGCTGCGTATTCCAATGGCGGCACGGTACACAAGAGCCTCAGGAGCTGTTGGTCATTTTCCGACAGCTGGCCGAACGCCGCCAACACATGGCGCAGGGTGTCGTCGTCGGCGACGAGCTCGTCGATCGTCGAACGTGTCGGCTCGGGAGCGTCGGGGATCTGATCGCTCGGCATCGTGCGGCCCTGCGCCTTCGACACCCGCAGCGCCTCGTTACGGGTGGTGGACGCCAGCCATGACGCCAGCCGGTCGGGCTCGCGGATGCGGTCGGCGTACTCAGCCAGGCGGAGCCACACGGTCTGGACGACGTCGTCGGTCGACGCCCCGAGGCGATACCCCCGTGCGATCGACCAGACGAGCCCTCCGAAGCTGTCGACGATCTCGTCCCAGGCCCGCTGGTCACCTTCGTTCACCCGTCGGAGCAACGTCCCGACGTCCATGACCTGCGACTCTACGCGGTCGTGCTGTCTCACCACGCGTCCGCGTCGCGACGCGCGAGCGCGCCAGTGCGGACGACGGACGTCACGAGCCGAAGCAGGCGAACGGTGCAGCCGTCCCTGCAGCACCGTCGCCCGACCGACCGGCATCGAGGATCACGCGCCGGAGCCCCTCGGCAGGCGCCGTCCCCCGGGCCAGCTCGCGGTGGAAGCCCTCCATCAGCCGCACCGACGCACGATCGTTGACCGGGGCGACAGGAGCGACGACGCCCGAGACGCCCATCTGGACGAGCACACCGGCGGAGCCGAGCACCGCGCCGCCGCCGATCACCGACGACCGCCCGGCGTAGCACGCCGACATCACGACCGTCGCGGGGAGTCGAGCACAGCGCTCGAGGTCGTAGACGGTGAGCTCACCATCGTCCAGACGCAGCGCCGAGAACATCGGGTTGTCGGCGCGGAAGGTGCCGTGACAGGCGAAGTGCACGAGGTCGGCATCCTGCATGGCCTCGATCGTCGCCTCGACCGAGCGCGTGCGGCGGACGCTCGTCGCCTCGGTGTGCGCCCGCTCGACGGTGTCGAGCTCGGCGGTCGCATGCTCGAGGTCGGGTCCGCCGACCAGCAGGATCCGCTGCGCACGC